>NZ_JNIR01000001.1:658125-960937 GCF_000702605.1 Exiguobacterium acetylicum DSM 20416
GGAGCGGATCACACATCTTTGATCCAGAGGAGACAGGCTATTTCTTACGGGCGCAACTGCCGGAAAACAAGGATGATTTTCAGGATGAGCCGTTGTGGCGCACGTTCAACCGACAGCTCCTCGAACAGCTTGATACGGAAAAAGCACGGATCATCGTACCAATGACCTTAACGAACCCGGCGTACTTTCAGGAAATCATCGGTACGTTACGCGAGAACGGGCATGATGTCCGTCATATCGCACTGATGGCGAAGGAGGCGACCGTCAAACGCCGCCTGATCAGCCGCTTTGAGCGTCCGAACTCATGGGGCGGTCAACAAGCGGAACAACGACTACGGCAATTATCCGATCCGCTGTTCAGTCAACAGATTGAGACGGATGATCTGACGAAAGGGCAAGTCATTGATGCGATTGCTCTCGTGACCGGAATCGGACTCTCGCCTGCCCGACCGTAAAGGGTTCAAGAAAGATGTTTCCGGGAATCAATAGGTGATATAGGATGAGGAGGAAACAATCTTGAATGAAGGGCAACTTATTGCTAGGAGGATTTATGAACATGAAACACTGGATGACTGAGAAACTAGGCAGACAGTTGATGGCGATTTTTTATAGTGTCTTTGCACTAAGTGTCGTCACATCGGTTGCCAGTTATTTATATGTGGATAATGCAGACGGTCGGACGAAGGAACAAGTACTCGACCAGTTACAAAAGACACAATGGTTCTGGTTCTTGAACTTGATGATTTTTTTATTTTGTCTACTGTTCATCGTTCGCCCATTGATTCATCGGGTGACGTCACAGCTACGCGAACTGAACGTCAAGAGTCGTCGTCTCGCAGAAGGCAAGTCAATTTCGCTCGAGCATGACGTCGACAGCCATAATGAAGTCGATCAACTGACGGCATCGTTTTACCGGATGGCACGGTCGATCTCTTCTCAACATGCGGAACTGTCAGATAAGAATCAAGAGATGGAGCTTAACCAGAAGGTCTTACAACAGAAGCAGAACGAGCTCGAACGCGCCTTGGAAGTGACACGGACGAATGAGCTCCATTTACAAGATCGTAATGAACTGATCGAAACGCTTGCTTCAAAAGAGAGTTTGTTTGATTATTCCTCTGTCATCAGTACGATCGTGCGGTTGACGAAGACAGAATTCGGTGCCCTCTTACTGATTAAGAATAATGAGATCGCGCAAGTCGTTCCAAAAGAAATGACGGAGGATCAGCAGGAGAGCTTAAAAACAGAATCATTGCTACTGAAACGCGTCATGATTTCAAAGGAAACGGCACATTCCTCGAAAAAGGTCGCGAATGATGATCTCATCAAGTATCCGTATCACGTCTATGAAGGTGTCATCCCAATCATGGACCCGGCGAAGGAAGAATTGATTGCTTGTCTCTATCTGGCCCGCTTTGATGCGCCATTCAATCAAAAAGACTTGGCGGAGCTTGAATCGTTCTCAAAACAGATCGCCATTTCATTAATGCGAATGTCACTCTATGAACAGATGGAATACGAACGAAAAGAGACGGCACAACTGTTGAATTCCGTTCGGGAAGCGATTCTCTACATCAAACACGAAGAGAAGACGATCTTAGGAAATCAGGCGTTATTCGATATCTTCCAGTCGTTACAAGTCGAAGAAGACAACGATTCGATGACCTTCCTCGAAGTCCGACCGGAAACGATGTTCGAGCAGATGGATCAAAAGGAAGCGTTTGAAGCATACTTTGAAGAAGTCTTATCGGGTGAGATTCCGGAGGGCATGTTTTCCTTGTCGATCGACCAAGGTGAATACTTCATTCAAGTCTATGCCGAAGCCATTGCGCACGGGGGACATTCAAAAGGAACGATTCTCGTCTTCCGTGACGTCACGGCTGAGACAGAAGTCGACCGCGTGAAGTCGGAACTCGTCTCAACGGTCTCGCATGAACTTCGAACACCGCTCTCTTCAATTTTTGGCTTTACGGAGCTAATGTTGAAACGGGATTTGGATCCTGAGCGGAACAAGCGATACTTGCAGACGATTCACGATGAATCAAAACGTCTGACCGATCTCGTCAGTGACTTCTTGAACGTCCAGCGGATGGAGTCAGGAAAGCAAGAGTATGACAAACAAATCTTTGACCTGAAAGAAATCGTCAAGGAACAAATTCAGTTCTATCAAGCAGCGACGGAGCAACACAGTCTGAAACTTGATTTGAATGATGAACAGGACTTCATGGTCGAGGCAGATGCGAACAGCATGAAACAGTTACTCGGTAATCTCTTGAATAACGCGGTGAAGTACTCACCGGACGGCGGGGATGTCGTCGTGACGATGACTCACCAACACAATCAAATCGAACTCAGCGTTCGCGATTTCGGGATCGGGATTCCAAGCCATTCTATGCCGCATTTATTCAGCAAGTTTTACCGGGTCGACAACTCAGACAGCCGAAAGATTGGCGGGACAGGTCTTGGATTATCAATCTGTAAGGAAATCGTTCGCGCACATGATGGCAATATCGAAGTCGAATCGATCCTTGGAGAAGGAACGGTCTTTCGGGTCAAATTGCCGAGTGCGACAGACGCGTTACTCGAAGCAGAATGAAGAGACGAAGAAGAGGCGATATCATGCGCCTCTTCTTTTTTTGTCGTTTCACGTGTGAGATTCGTCCAAATTCATGCGTTTGGCTAAAACGAGTAAGATGCAGACATTTGAACGATAAATCGAACAGATTGATGACAGAACGGCTGAAACAGTTGAAAAAATCGTAAATTGTGCAGGGATTGCGAACGTTTCTGTACTCTCGCTATAGTGATTACAAAAAAGCGTGAGAGGAAGAAGAATCATGGAGAGCTTAGAAGCGTTACTCACACCACCGCAAGATATCGAACAAGAGAATGCAAACATTGATGGCAAAACACCGCTTGCGAAATTACAGCGGATTGCTGGGGAAGCAGCGCGGCAGATGATGCGACGACATCTCGAAGCAGATGTCTTGCAGGCGCTTGACGACAACATCTTGTATATCCACGACGCCGATTATTACGTGACCGGTACGACGACGTGTGCTCAGATTCCGCTCGGTCAGCTACTCTCGAACGGATTTCAGACGACACACGGTTCAATCCGACCAGCGCAAGACATCCGTTCTGCCCTCGCCCTTGCGGCAATCATCGTCCAAGCGAATCAAAACATGCAGCATGGCGGACAAGCCTTCGCGACCTTTGACGATGATGTAGCGCCATTCGTCGAAAAGACCTACCAACGCGAATGGACCAAACTAAACGCCCTTGTGCCGCATTGGAAGCGACGCAAGCGGGAGCGGCGCGCATGGCAGGAGACGTATGAAAAGACGTTTCAGGCGTGCGAAGCGTTCATCCATAATACGAATTCGATGCATTCACGCGGCGGTGGACAGGTGCCGTTTTTATCCGTCAATTATGGGACGAATACGACGCAGGCAGGGCGGCTCTTTCAGCGCGCCTTGCTGACAGCGACGGAACGAGGGTTAGGAAGAGGGGAGACGCCGATCTTTCCGATTCAAATCTTTAAAGTCAAACAAGGCATCAACCTGTCACCGACGGATCCGAACTACGATTTGTTTCAACTTGCCACCCGCGTGACAGGAAAACGATTGTTTCCGAACTTTGCGTTTCTTGATGCACCATTTAACTGTCAGGAGCAACCGGGGGGAGCAGAAGTCGCGTATATGGGATGCCGGACCCGTGTGTTTGAAGATCGTGGAGACATCCCGTCTGTCACAGGTCGAGGCAACTTATCGTTTACGAGCATCAATCTCGTCCGTTTGGCACTTCAGAGTCAAACCGTCGATCAAATGTTCGAAGCCGTCCAAGAGACGACAAGACTTGCATGCCGGCAACTCATCGCGCGTTATGAGTTCCAGGCAAGTCGAACGGCTGACGAGTTTCCATTTTTATATCAACATGTCTGGAAAGACGGTGAGATGCTGAAAAGTACGGATCAGGTGGGTCCGGTCCTCAAGCACGGGACGTTAGCAGTCGGCTTCATCGGTCTCGCGGAATGTTTGACCGTTTTGACGGGCAATCATCATGGGTATTCCGAACTGGCGCACCAGATTGGTATTGCCTTGATTCAAGCGATGCGAACGGTCGTCGACAACTATGGCGAGATGACGGGATTGAACTTCAGTTTACTGGCAACTCCAGCTGAAGGGTTATCAGGTAAGTTCACACGTCGTGATGCTAGTGACTTCGGTGAAATCAAAGGAGTGACCAATCAACCGTATTACACGAACTCCTTTCATATCCCTGTCGATGCGCCCGTGACGATCCGTGAAAAGATTCAACTCGAAGCACCGTTTCATGCATTATGTAATGGTGGACATATCACCTATGTCGAGACAGATGGTGCCCTTGCTGGAAATCCGCAAGCGATTGAAGACATCGTTCGTTTGATGGCGGAAGCTGGAATCGGCTATGGGTCAATCAATCATCCCGTCGATCGTTGTCTTGATTGTCGAACGGAGCAGACAATCGAGGATCAGTGTCCGGTTTGCGGAAGTAGATCGATCGAACGGATTCGACGCATCACAGGATATCTCGTCGGTACACTGGACCGTTGGAATGAGGCAAAACGGGCTGAAGAGCAGAATCGGGTGAAGCACGATGTTACGCGTTCTTTCCCTTCATCCTGATTCTGTCGTTGATGGACCCGGTTTGCGAACGGTCCTGTTTCTTGCCGGTTGTCCACACCATTGTGTCGGCTGTCATAATCCGTCCTCCTGGGATCTGGCAGGTGGAGTGGATTGGACGATTAAAGAAACAGTGGAACGGATTCAGGCGATCGGAAATCGTCGTTTAACATTATCCGGCGGCGAGCCGATGCTTCAAGCGGCAGCACTTGTGCAACTTCTCGAACAACTTGGACCAGATTATGACGTCATTTTATATACTGGCTATGTACTAGAGGAAATCTTACAGCGTCGACGGTGGCATCCACTAATACTGCGACTAGACGGACTCATCGATGGTCCGTTCATCCTGTCGAAACTCGACCGAACGACACGTTTTCGGGGCAGTACGAATCAACGAATTTATGATCGACAGCAACTGCAAAAAAGAGTGTTACACAAAAACAAAAACTCCCCCGTCTCATCAGACAGGGGAGAATCAGATTATGCATATTTTTGTTCTTGATCGACGGATTCGACGACTGCGAGTGTCGTCGTCCGTCGTTTTTTGATGAAGAACGATAAGATCAATGCCGCGAGTGCAAGTAACGTCGCGATGAAGAACGTATCATTGATCCCTTCGATCATCGCCTGCATTTGCAACCATTCCGGATTAGCGGCTTCAGGTTGTGAAGCAAGTTCCGGAACGTGATGTTTCGTCCGCGACGTCATGATCGTCACGAGCAGACCTGAACCGATCGCACCTGATACTTGTGACAACGTATTGTTCAATGCCGTACCGTGTGGCGTCAAGTGTTGCGGAATATGGTTCAACCCGTTCGTCATGACGGGCATCATGACCATCGAGATTCCAAGGAAACGTAGCGTATACATGATGACGAGGAACGCGTATGACGTATCCGCAGCTAGCTGACTAAACGAGAACGTCGTTAAGACCGTCAGTGATAAGCCGATGATCGCAAGGATCCGAGCACCGAATCGGTCGAACAGACGACCTGTGATTGGTGACATGATCGCCATGACGATCGCACCCGGTAACATCAAGAGACCAGAGTGAAACGGTGAGATACCGCGAATCGTCTGGATATAGATCGGCATCAAGATCATGGCGGAGAACATCGACATGTTCAAGACCATCGAAATTCCTTGCGATAAGGCGAACATCGGATAACGGAAAATCCCGAACTCAAGCATCGGTTCTTCGAGCATGAATTGACGTATAATAAAGGAAGTCAGACTAATCACACCGATGATCAATGATCCGATGACCGTCCAAGATCCCCATCCGGCAGAACCAGCGGAACTAAATCCATACAGCAAACCACCGAAACCAAAGCTTGAGAGAACGAGTGAAAATAAATCGAGTTTGAGTGTGCTACGAACCGTCTCTTTCTTCAATAAGAAGGCACCCGTGAACAGTACGAGTAATGCGATCGGTGTAACGAGATGGAACAACATCCGCCATTCATAATGTTCAAGAATCCAGCCGGACAATGTAGGTCCGATGGCTGGGGCGAACGTGATGACAAGTCCGAAGATGCCCATTGCTTGTCCGCGTTTCTCGATCGGGAAACCGGTCAAAAGAACGTTCATTAATAGTGGCATCATGATCGCAGAACCAGATGCCTGCATCATCCGCGCACCGAGTAGAAGCGGGAAGACGTGTGCTTGTCCAGCGATGATTGTACCGAGTGAGAACAGCGTCATCGCCGTCAAGAACAGTTGACGTGTCGAGAACTTCTGGACAAGGAAGGCCGACGTTGGAATCATGATTCCGTTGACGAGCATATAGCCCGTCGTCAACCACTGGGCGGTGCTTGCCTGAATACCGAAGGATCCCATGATCGACGGTAAGGCAATATTAAGTAACGTTGAGTTCAGGACCGCAACGAACGCACCTGCCATAAGGACAGTTAAAATTAAATAAAGTCGTGATGATTGCTTGCTTGATTGCATTTCGTTATGCTCCTTTTGTACTACGAGTCTAAAATGTTAGACTTGAATTCTATGACTAACTTGGCTATCTTACCAGGCTAAGTCGAATGAATTCAAATTATTTGCTTCATACACTAAAATAAGTGATTGTTAAACCATTGCAATCATTTGAACAGAAAAGGACAAGACCATGAATTCAAAAAAGAAACAACTTCTAGATGCCGCCTATCAGCTATTCGTCGAAAAAGGTTATCAATCGACGTCCATCCAGGACATTCTTGAGCACAGTAACGTTTCCAAAGGAACGTTCTATAACTACTTCTCCTCTAAAAATGAATTATTCATCGATGTATTCAATACCGTCTTTGAAAAGATGCGGACAGCGCGCAAGGAAATTCTCGTCGGACGAGATGTCTCAGATTATGAGACGTTCATTCAACAAGGTAACTGTTACTTGGAACTGATGCAAAAATATAAATTGTATACGTTGTTCGAAGAGGCGATTGCTTCAAATGAAAAAGAACTGAAGACGTTCATGGAGAATAACCGTCTTCTCGAGATCGAATGGACGTTTGAACGATTACGTGATTTATTCGGTCAGACGAAAGAACCGTATCTTCTAGATTTAGCGGTCATTTATACAGGAATGTTGCAATATGCGATGTACTTCTTCCGACAATCCGAACCGAACACACAACCGGAACGTGTCGTCCGTTACGTATTCAATCGATTGACGCATCTCGTCGAAGACGTCAGTCGGACGGAAGAACAGTTGATTCCGCCGCGCTTCCTATCCGTTTGGCTCGATCGGCCACAAGATGAAGTCGTCATTCGGAAGGATTTGTTCGAGAAGACGAGTGCGCATATGAAACGCTTGATTACCCTGTCATCGATTTCCGATGAATCGAAGGAAGCCCATGAAGAGGTTCTTGATTTCATCTATGAAGAACTACTCGAACGGAAGAAACCAAAAATTCATCTTCTACGCCGGGCACTCGAGACGATGGACGAAGATCCGGTCTTTGCGGGTCAGGAAATCATGGCAACCTATAAGGCGATGGTCGATGAGATTGCCCGTGTGCGGACCAAAACTTCCTAAAAAGGTTGATTTTTGAAACTAACCAGATTACACTGAGACCATTCATGTTAGAAAAGGGGTCTCATCATCATATGTTTACTCAATGGAAAAAAGAGTGGTTCCTGCAACCAAAAGCGGATTTGCTGTCCGGAATCGTCGTCGCCTTAGCACTCGTTCCGGAAGCAATCGCGTTTTCGCTGATCGCTGGCGTTAATCCGATGGTCGGTTTATACGCTTCCGTCATCATTGCAATCGTCATCTCGATTGCCGGCGGTCGTCCCGGAATGATTTCAGCTGCGACCGGTGCGATGGCACTCGTCGTCGTCCAGCTCGTCAAGGACCATGGTGTCGATTATTTACTAGCTGCCGGTATCCTTGCCGGAATTCTACAAACCACGTTCGGATTTTTAGGAATTGCTAAGTTATTACGATTCATTCCTCGATCCGTCATGGTCGGATTCGTCAATGCGTTAGCGATTTTGATTTTCTCGGCACAACTGCCGCAGTTCGAAGGACAGAACTGGATCATGTACGCAATGGTTGCCGCATCACTCGCCATCATCTTGTTATTCCCACACGTGACGAAAGCAATCCCGGCACCACTCGTTGCGATCACGATAATGACAGTGTTGACGGTCGTCTTCTCACTCGATACACGAGTCATTGGAGACATGGGACAAATCGAAGCGGCGTTACCAAGCTTCTTCTTACCGGATGTTCCGTTCTCACTTGAGACGCTCCAAATCATCTTCCCGTATGCTTTGTCACTTGCATTCGTCGGTTTGATCGAATCGTTGCTGACGGCACGAATCGTCGACGAGATGACGGATACGACGTCGAACAAAGCAATGGAATCACGTGGACAAGGAATTGCGAACATCATCGCGGGTATGTTCGGTGGAATGCCGGGCTGTGCGATGATCGGTCAATCGGTCATCAATGTCACGTCGGGTGGGCGTGGGCGATTGTCGACATTGACAGCAGGTGTGTTCCTAATGCTGTTGATGTTTACGATGAATGATCTATTGATGACGATTCCAATGGGAGCACTCGTCGGTGTCATGTTCTTCGTCTCGTATGCGACGTTTGACTGGGGTTCATTCAAGATGCTCAAGACGTCACCAAAAAGTGATTCTGCGGTCATGCTCGCAACTGTTCTCGTCACTGTATTGACGAACGATTTATCAATGGGCGTTCTTGTCGGGATCTTGCTTGCGGCGTTATTATTCGCTTCAAAAATTTCGCGCATTCAAGTCGAGCGCAAGGAGCAAACAGATCGAGTCCGTTACACGATTCGTGGCCCGTTGTTCTTCGCGTCGACGACAGCATTTGCGGAACAATTCCAGCTCGACGCTGATCCATCGTCCGTCATCACGCTCGATTTCTCGGCGTGTCACTTGTTTGATGATTCCGCTATCGAAGCGATCGAAAACGTCGTCTTGAAATACGAACGTCTCGGCAAAAAAGTCGAACTCACTGGATTGAATGAAGAGTCGCAAGCGCTCGTCGATCGATTAGCGCAGCGAATCGCATAACGGAAGAGGATATGAGGAAGTGGTCGACACGATGTCGACCGCTTTTTTGTTTCCTTCTGATTGACGATGAGAAGTGCGTCCCTTGATTGGTTTCGCTATACTAAAAACAAAAGGGGGCAGTTAAGATGAAATGGTTTCGATTTGAGCATGAAGGAAAAGTAGGTATTGGGGTTGAACGGGATGGCTCTACATATGATGTGACGGCACAAGTCTATACGGATTCATTGTTTGAAGTGATTTCACGTGAGTTCGATGTTGACCTTGATCTAGATATCGCGCCACTACTTAAAGGGGATGTTCGTCAGCTCGCGCCGTATGTACCGGCACGAAACGTCATCTGTGTCGGCAAGAACTACGCCGATCACATCAAGGAGATGGATACGGCGGGAGCAGGGAAATTCGTCTTGTTCACGAAAGCACCGACATCGATCGTCGGTCCGTTCGAACCAATCGAACGGCATGCGGATTTGACGCAGCAACTGGATTATGAGGGGGAACTTGCCATCATCATCGGCACAACGGGGCGTGATTTGACACCAGAAAATGCACTTGATCATGTGTTCGGCTATAGTATCGTCAATGACGTGACAGCGCGGGATTTACAAAAAGAACACGTCCAGTTCTTCCGTGGTAAATCGCTTGATGGGTTCTGTCCGTTCGGACCGGTCATCGTCTCAGCGGACAGCTTTGATCCACGTGACGTCCTCGTCGAGACGCGCGTGAACGGGCAACTCCGACAGTCGGGATCAACCGCGTTGATGTTACGCGACGTCGTGACGATTTTAGTTGAAGTGTCGCGCGGAATGACGCTTGAAGCAGGGGACATCATTGCGACAGGAACTCCAGCTGGTGTGGGTCACGGCATGAAACCACCGGTCTACCTTCAGACAGGGGATGTCGTCGAGGTATCGATTGAAGGAATCGGTCGCCTGCAAAATGAAGTCCAGTGAACGAAGATGACCGAAATGATTGAATTTCATTCACCGCTTTCCACATTACTTTGGAAAGCGGTTTTTTATTTTGCGAAATACATAGATAATTTGAAAAATGATTGATTTTATTCGATAAAACAGTCATCATATGACCGTTTTTGATGTATAATGAAACTATAAGGACGGTTTAATGTCGAAAAAAGTCGTATTTTGAACGTTTTATAGAGAAATTATATAATTTTTGAACGTTTTTGATTGATTTTTGAATGTAAACGCTTTATATTATAGATGTGGAGGGAAACCTTATGTTAACGAAAAAACGCCATCAACTCATTCTCGAATTACTAGCTCGAGAAGAAGTCGTCAAGATGCAAAAAATCGTCGAGCAAACCGGTGCCAGTGAGTCTACGATTCGTCGGGATTTATCACAGCTTGAGACAGCAGGTCATCTGCGTCGGGTGCACGGGGGCGCGACAGCGAACCATTTGCAAATTGAGGAACCGAGTTACTTCGAAAAGAGTGACAAACATGTCGAAGAAAAGGAACGGATCGCACGAGCGGCCGCTGACCTGATCGAAGACGGGATGTATGTCTACCTCGATGCCGGAACGACGACGCTTGCCATCGTTCCGTATCTCGAAGAGAAGGCGATTACGGTCGTGACGAACAGTCTTCCTCTAGCGAACACGTTACTCTATCACCGTATCCCGACGTTCGTCGTCGGAGGTCAACTGAAGCATTCAACGCAAGCACTCGTCGGTTACAACGCACGTGAAGGAATGTTGATTTACCATTTTGATGTCGCGTTCCTTGGGATGAACGGTGTTCATCCGACACAAGGCTTCACGACACCAGATCCGGAAGAGGCACTCGTAAAGAAGACAGCGATCGAGTTAGCAAAACAATCGTATGTACTCGTCGATGAGACGAAACTGGATGCAATCAGCTTCAGTCGGGTGGCGTCCTTGCAAGCGGCGACGATCATCACGACGACATCCAGCGAGCAAGAAGCGAAATACAGTCAATACACAGAGGTGGTGAACGCGAAATGATTTATACACTGACACTCAATCCATCCATCGACTATTATGTCACGTTACCGGTATTTGAGGCAGGACAAGTCAATCGTGTCGAACAGGCGGAAAAAGTGGCCGGAGGGAAAGGAATCAACGTCTCTCTCGTCCTAAAAAACTATGAGGTAGAAACACAAGCACTCGGATTCCTTGGAGGAAGTACCGGACAATTCATTCGGACGGAACTCGAGAAACGAGGCGTTTTAACCGACTTCACACCGATTCAAGATGAGACGCGGATCAATGTTAAGATTCGTGCTGATCAAGAATCTGAGTTGAATGCAGTGGGACCGAAGATTCAACCGGAAGAGCTAGAGCATTTATTATCCCGATTCAAGACGATGCAAGCCGGTGATATCGTCGTCTTCGCAGGCAGTATCCCAAGCAGTCTACCGCATGATCTCTATCGTCATATCGCGACGATCTTGAATGAACGGAACGTCCGCTTCGCAGTTGATACGACGAAGGAAGCGATGCTTGAAGTCTTACCGCTTGGTCCATTTTTAATCAAGCCGAATCACCATGAACTCGGTGAAATCTTTGACGTCGAGATTACGTCGAAGGAGATGGCGGTTCCTTACGCCCAACAACTCGTCGAGCGTGGTGCCGAGAACGTGGTCATCTCATTTGCAGGAGACGGAGCACTGCTCGTCAATCGTCAAGGTGCCTACACGGCAAACACACCGGCTGGGAAGCTTGTCAACTCCGTCGGTGCTGGGGACTCACTCGTCGCCGGATTCGTTGCCAGCCATGCGCTTGGCAAATCACCAGAAGAAGCATTCCGCTATGCGGTCACGACTGGTAGTGCGTCTGCTTATTCCTTCGGTCTTTGTACGAAGGAAGATATCGATCGTCTTCTCGAAGACGTCAATGTCGTTGAACTCATTCAATCCTAAAAGGAGTGTGACTACTCATGAAAATTACAGATCTCTTGACACGTGATACGATTCAGCTCGATTTACAAGCGTCATCTAAAGCCGCTGTCATTGACGAACTCGTCAACGTCCTCGATCGGGCAGGAAAACTGAACGATCGCTCGGCATATAAAGAAGCGATTCTCGCACGGGAAGCGCAAAGTACGACAGGTTTAGGGGAAGGCATTGCCATCCCGCACGCAAAAACAGCAGCGGTCAAAACACCAGCAATCGCTTTCGGTCGCTCGGCAGGTATTGATTACGAAGCACTCGATGGTCAACCAAGTCGGTTGTTCTTCATGATTGCAGCAGGAGAGAACGCGGATAACGCGCACCTTGAAACACTCTCGAAACTATCTGTTTATCTGATGGACATGAACTTCCGTGATACGATTCTTGCAGCTAAAACGAAAGATGAAGTCATCGCGGCAATCGAAGCGAAAGAACGCGAAGAAGAAGGTCCAGTTGACGTCTCAAGCGACAACGTCGATCAAGATGCGCCTTATATCCTTGCTGTCACAGCTTGTCCGACAGGGATTGCACATACGTATATGGCAGCTGATGCTCTGCGTCAAAAAGCGGAAGAGATGGGTGTCCGTATTAAAGTTGAAACAAACGGATCGACTGGTGTCAAAAACGGTTTGACACAACAAGACATCAACGATGCGACAGCAATCATCGTCGCAGCGGATAAAGCGGTTGAGATGGATCGCTTCAACGGGAAACACGTCGTCGAAGTACCAGTTGCGCAAGGGATTCGTAAACCACAAGAATTGATCAACCGTGCTGTCAAACAAGACGCACCTGTCTATAAGGCAAGCGGCTCGGGTGAGAGCTCGAAACCAGCCCGCGGTGGCTTCTATAAACACTTGATGAGCGGTGTATCGGCAATGTTGCCACTCGTCGTTGCTGGTGGTCTCTTGATCGCGATCAGTTTCTTCTGGGGAATCAACTCCGCGAACCCGGATGATCCATCATACAATGAATTCGCTGCTCAGTTAATGACAATCGGGAAAGCGGCATTCGCTCTCTTGATTCCAATCCTTGCTGGATTTATCGCGATGTCGATCGCCGATAAACCGGGTCTTGCTCCTGGTCTGATCGCTGGTTTCCTTGCAAGTAACGGTAACGCTGGTTTCCTCGGTGGATTGATTGCCGGTTTCCTTGCAGGTTACGTCGTTCTTCTGCTCGTTAAAGTCTTCAAAGGTCTCCCGGCAGCACTTGAAGGAATCAAACCGGTCTTGCTCTATCCACTGTTTGGTTCGTTCATCACAGGGATAATCATGTTGCTCGTCGTCAATGAACCAATCGCGCAATTCATGAAATGGCTCACCGATTCAATGAACGATCTCAGTGGTGGGAACGCAATTCTTCTCGGTATGCTCGTCGCAGCTATGATGGCAATCGACATGGGCGGTCCGATCAACAAAACAGCATACGTTTTCGGTACAGCTGCTCTTACAGCAGGTAACACGGAAGTCATGGCAGCCGTCATGGCGGGTGGGATGGTTCCACCACTCATCGTTGCTTTCTCATCGACATTGTTCGCACGTAAGAAATTCACACCGCAAGAGCGGGAAGCGGGTATCGCTGCTTACGCAATGGGTGCATCGTTCGTCACAGAAGGTGCGATTCCATTTGCTGCTGCCGATCCACTCCGCGTCATTCCATCAAGCGTTATCGGTTCAGCGATCGCTGGTGCGTTGACAATCGTCTTCGGCGTCTTGCTCCCAGCGCCACACGGCGGTATCTTCGTCTTCCCGTTACTTGATGGTCCATCAGGTACGGTCATGGCAATCGTCGGTTACGCGGGTGCAATCCTCATCGGTTCACTCGTCGGTGCGGCAATCCTCTCCTTCCTCAAAAAACCGCTTGTTGACCAATCGGTCGCGAAAGCGGAAATGACAGAAGGAACAGGTACAAAAGCATCATAATTCATCTAAATCCTCTCCGTTTTCAAACGGAGGGGATTTTTTGTTGAATTTTGACGGCTAACGGTGAAGAATAGAGGGCATACTGAATAAGAAGGAGGGATGGACATGGGTGGACAATCCTTACAAATCGGACCACGGACCATCAAGACAGGTCTTGCGGTCATCCTGGCGCTGTTGATCAGTAATCTGTTCAACCTCAGCCCGATCCTACCTGCGATCTCGGCAGCGACGACACTCCTGCCTTCGGTCTATCAGACATGGAAACAATTTCTCGAGGAAGCAGAGGCCAACTTGATTGGTGCCTTTTTGACGTTACTCGCCCTTTGGATATTAGGGGATAATCCGGCGAATCCGCTTGCAATCGGAATCGTCATCATGGCAGCAATCTCGATTTTGCTAGCCTTTGGTTTCGGGCGGACGATTCCACACGTCGTCTTGATGATCATTGTCATTCTCGAAAGTGTGGCGACAGCGACCGAACCACTTTGGCAAGTCGTCTTGATCCGTTACTTGCTCGTCATGCTCGGGATTGGCTGTGCGCTCGGCATCAATGCGTTGATCTTCCCGCCGCGTTACGGCAATGTCTATTACCAGAAAGCGACGAAACTCTTCGAGAAACTGCTCGTCGTCACGCGAGCGATTGCCTTCGAAGGAAAGGTCGCCCCATATCGGGCGGCGATTGATAAAATGTCAAATTCGCTCCTTGAGACACAAAATCTGTTCAACCTACACAAGGAAGAGATTCGAGGAACGCGTCAAAAGCACGCCTCGCTCTTACGGAACCTCTTGATTCTCAAACATATGCAATCGTGCCTCGAACGTGGTGTCGCGACGGCAGAGCGCTTCAGAGAGCGAGAGAAGGCCCTTGACTCGATTGCGGACGATCTTCGGAGTGAATTGTTTTATCACTTGATGCATATCGCACAGCGACAAGAGAAGGTCTTGCTGACATATGATCTCTTGTTGACGGAAGAACCACTCGCGATGGAGGATCTCGTCAAAGAGAACATCGCCTTCGTCAAGCACTCTTTCCTTGACCGCGATGAACTCGAGGAAGAAGTCATCATGGAAATCTTACCGATCGTCGTCTCGATGAATGAGTGGATCCAAGAGCTTGAAGCATTCGAAAAACGGCTCAACGGTGCGCTTCGTCGTCATATCACATCACTGACGATCGAACAAAAATCAGTCCGTGATAAAACATTTAATCGATTTAAACGTAAAAAAGCCATTGACGAAAGTAAAAAGTAAGCGTATAGTCCTCCTTAACGATACTTTACTTGCTAAAAGCATAACAGTATAACAGCATAACAGAACGAAAGATTAAGCGGTGATGAAACCGAAGTAAAGACCATCTCCCTGTTTCAGAGAGCACGTGGCGCTGCGAACGTGTACACAGATGGTGTTGAATTACAGTTTCTGAGCTTCTTGCGTAAGCGAGCGGAGCAAACCGTTATCCCGATCATGAGTGACTCAGTCGACGACTGGGTAATCAGGGTGGTACCGCGGCTTTCGTCGCCCCTGTCGAACGATACGTTCGGCAGGGGCTTTTTTGTTATCTATCATTCATTCAAGGGGGAACTCATATGTCTACACCAATCATTCCAAGTCACTTACGTCCACACGTCGCACCACAGCACTACGAAGACTACACACCAACGGATCATGCCGTTTGGAGATACGTCATGCGACTGAATCTAAATACGTTACAAGATACAGCACACCCGGCATACCTCGAAGGGCTTGCTGCATCGGGCATCAGCCCGGAACGGATTCCGGATGTACGTGAAATGACAGCGAACCTAAGCCGTGGAGGCTGGGGAACAGTCGCTGTTGATGGTCTCATTCCTGGCGTCGCCTTCTTCGATTTCCAAGGGCACGGACTCTTGCCGATCGCGACCGACATCCGGAAGGTCGATAACATTCTTTACACACCAGCGCCAGATATCTTGCATGAAGCAGCGGGGCACGCACCAATCTTGATGAATCCGGTCTACGCGGAATTCGTTCGTCGCTTCGGTGAGATTGGGGCACATGCCTTTAACCATAAAGCAGAGCATGACGTGTTCAAGGCACTGAAGAAATTGACAATCGTCAAAGAGAGCCCATTCTCGACGCCAGCCGATATCGAACAAGCTGAAATTGAGCTCGCGGAGACACGGACACACGTCAAAGGGATTTCGGAAGCGAACGAAATCTCACGTCTGTTCTGGTGGACGGTTGAATTCGGTCTGATTGGTGATATCGACAATCCACAAATCTACGGGGCAGGTCTTCTATCATCAGTCGGTGAAAGCCGTCACTGCTTAACGGACGCGGTCGTTAAACATCCATTCTCGCTTGAGAAAGCACTTGCGACGAAACATGACGTGACGAGCATGCAAAAAGAACTCTTCGTTTGTGAATCGTTCGAACAGCTCCGCGATGCACTTGAAGAATTCGCACAGTCGATGTCTTACATCCGCGGTGGTATTCACGGACTGACGAAAGCGGTCGAATCGGGTAACCTATCGACGCTCGTCTTCGACAGTGGTCTCTCGCTCGTCGGTGTTCCTGAAACGCAAGAGATCCACGATTCGCTGCATCTCGTCAAACTAACAGGTCCGACAGCGCTTGCTGCGAACGGTGAAGTGTTGACAGGTCAAGGACTTGCAGATCATCCGGAAGGCTTTACATTCCTTCACGGCAAGGAATTGAACGAAGTATTGATGCAAGTCAAAATCGGTGAACGTCTCGACTGGGCGGAAGGAAATGTTCGCGTCACAGGGAACATCACAGCGATTCAAAACGTCAATGGAAACCGGGCGCTCATCGTCTTAGAGGCAGCGACGCTTGCAAACGACGGAAAAACGATGACGATGGACCGGATGGAATTAATCGTCGGTGACATCACGTCAGCATTCCCGGGAACGGAAGTTGAAGCACTGAAGCCGATTCCAGAAACGGTCGAGTTCGAACGAATCGAACGTCCGTTGACAGCGGCCGATCCGATCTTCGAAGTCGTCCGCGAGATTCGCGAAGGACGTGCCGGACGAGAACGGTTACCGCAACTGATCGATCAGACACTCGTCCAGTTACCGGACGCATGGTTACTCCGTCTTGAATTACTTGAGTTAGCGGATGAAGTCGATCAACCACGTCTGATTTCAGATCTCGAGCGCTTAAAAGCAACGTCTGAGCAGCGAGATGAATTGATTACGCGTGGAATGGCTTTACTCGACGTCGTTCATCAATGAGTCGAACTCCGGTTCTGAACCTGTTAGAATGGAGACATTCGGTAAAAGGGGATGATCGGTTATGACAAATTATTATCAAGACGTAAAGGAATTCCACCGTGTGTTTTCACACCCTGGCGCAACGACGCCAACACCTATGACGGTCGATCGTGGAATCAAACGATCGACTTGGACGGCGGAAGAAGCGGTCGTTGAGTTTCTGCATCAATCAGCGACGAGTGAAGCAGAATTTCTCGAAGCGATCGAACGTTTCAAGTCAGGGCTTGATACAGCAGTTGAAAAATCGCTCCAGATGAAACAACCCGACACAGATGTCGAACGGCTCGTCGGACAAGGGGATGCCTTGACGGACGCCCTCTACTTCATCATGGGAAGCTTCGTTGAGATCGGGCTTGATCCGGCTCCATTGTTCGAGATCGTCCAGCGTGCGAACATGGCGAAGCTTGGACCGGACGGAAAACCAATCTTCCGGGAATCGGACCAAAAGGTCATGAAACCGGAAGGCTGGCAACCACCGGAACCACAACTGGAAGCAGAAGTACGTCGACAAATCGCTGTAGCTTCGAGTACGTCGAAGGCTTGATTCATTACGATAAAAAGAGAGGGATGACTGGTCTGCGAACCGGTCATCCCTCTCTTTTTGTATCTATTCGCTTTTGACTTGATAATGCGATAAATCGAGTTGACGGGCGGTGAGGAACTCGACACCTTCTGCTTCAAGCGCAAGTCGCTGTTCATCGCCTTCAAGCGATAGTTTTCCACCAGCAGCAAGCACGCGGTGCCACGGTAGACGTTCCGTCTTACTCATGCTGTGAAGAATCCGCGCTACTTGTCGTGCGCTACGCGGATGACCGGCGAGTCGAGCGACTTGCCCGTAAGTCATGACTCGACCAGCAGGGATCGAACGAATGATAGTCAGGACATCTTGCGTGAATGGTGTCATGTTTCGTCCGTAGCAACGACATACTGTTGAATCTTATCGTCTTCATCAAAGCCGATCGTCACATCGATGATGCCTTGCTGCAAACGAATCTGGAGTTCGAGACGGTCCTTGATATCGTCCGCTTGTGCGATCGTCAACGTCGGGTCGACTTCAATCTCGACTTCGACATGGAAATGATCGCCTTCCTTAATGACTTCTAGTTTACTAATGTCCTTGACGTCAGGGTCCTTCATGATTAGTCCGCCGAGACGTGCTGCCATCGTCTCATCGGCTTCACCCAGTGCACCAGCTGCGTTTTGCAGGAAGACATTCCCGACGACATAAAACATCATCAGTCCGATGAGGATCGAAGCAATTCCTTCTGCCTGATGGAACGGTGTTACATGCGAGATGATGACGGCGATCATCGCGACGACACCACCAGCCGTTGCGACCAAATCTTCCAGGAACACAAGGCGTGTGGCTGGTTTTGCTTGTTTGAGTGAGCGGAAGCTGTCAAGAATCAAGCGTGGTCCTTTCGAGTCTAACTTCGCATCGTGTGCGATCTCTTGCATCGCTTTAACAAATACGCCACTCTCTAAGACGACACCGACGAACAAGACAGACAACGTGATCCAAAAGCCAGTTGATTCCGTCGGTTCGATGATGTGGGCGATCCCTTCATGAATCGTTTCGTACGCCATGATGCCGACGAAGAGGATGGCGCCGAGCAACACGAGATTGACGAGACGACCGAAGCCGTTCGGGAATCGTTTCGTTGGTGCCTTTTTACTGAGGGCAGAACCGATGAAGACGAAAAATTGGTTGGCAGCGTCCCCGAGCGTATGCATCATCTCCGCGAACATCGCGACATTTCCCGTCAGGACGTAGGCAATTGCCTTGATGATGGCGATGACAGAGTTAACGATGCCTGCCGTCAGCGCCGACCGGTTTCCCCGGCGTAATAACGTAAAAAATTCTCCCATGATTGTACTCCTTTTAGTTAAGTTACGTATTAGTTCACTTTCTTATGTTAACTTAATTTTTCTGAAACGACCACTCCGACACATAAAACCCCCACGCTTTTCGCGTAGGGGTTAAGAGGTTAAGACAAGTCGACTGTTTTATTGATTTCGTTCTCATCGTCTTTGCCGACGACTTTCTTCAATACTTGTTTGACGGATTTAGCAGTATTTCCAGTTTCCCAGTACTCGGCTGCTTCCGTGTTGACTTTAATCAAGACGACTTTCGGATCTTCATATGTCGTTCCGAGATAGGCTTCATAGCGTGGACTCCAGAGTTCTTTCTTCCGTTCGATGTCTTCAACGAGTTCCGCTGTTCCGCGGATCGAGACATATGATTTGTCAACATATGCGACATTGACGCTCGGATTCTTAAGTAGTTCTTGATATTTGTCTGTTTCTTTTGAAGTGAGGAACCAGAGGTCGCCATCAAATTCGATATCCTGTGTTTGCATCGGACGCGATACGAGTCCTTCTGCTGAAATCGTCGTCAGCATCGCTGTTTCGATTTTATCAATCAGTTTCTTGACCGTTTCGACTGCTTCTTGATTCGTAGTATGCGTTGACATGTAACTCCACCTCATTCGTTAGATTTTTATGCTCACTTAGGCATTGTTCCCTGAATCTCAAAATGAAAACGTCCCCATGATGGAAAGAAGCAGTTTCGTTGCACGGTACAACGAGGAGGCGTACAGTGTAGGTACGCATTCGAAAGAAAAAGGAGAGACATACATGAAACTTAGTATTTTAGACCAATCCCCGGTCTCTAAAGGACAATCCCCATCTGATGCCTTACACGAAACGGTCGAGCTCGCGAAAATCGCGGACGAACTCGGCTATCATCGCCTGTGGGTATCCGAGCACCACTTCGCTAAAACACTGGCTGGTTCGAGCCCAGAAGTCTTGATCGCCTACATGGCGGCAGTGACGAAACAGATTCGCCTCGGTTCAGGCGGTGTCATGCTGCCGCATTACAGTGCCTATAAAGTCGCAGAGAACTTCCGTGTCCTTGAAGGGCTTGCACCAAACCGGATCGACCTTGGACTCGGTCGGGCACCAGGCGGTATGCCGCTTGCGACACGTGCGTTGCAGGAAGGTTCGTCCCCACGTTTTGGTGGAGCCGATTACGGCGAACAACTCGATGATCTCGTCGATTACTTGAAAGACGGTGCTCCTGCCGGACACCGGTTCGCAGGACTCGTTGCAACACCAGAAGTCGATACGACACCAGAGGGCTGGTTGCTTGGATCAAGTGGGGGCAGTGCCTTGAACGCCGCACAACGCGGGTTCGGATTTGCATTTGCTCACTTCATCAATGGACAAGGTGGTCAGGAAGTGATGGATTACTACCGTCATAATTTCATGGCGACGTCGTTCAATGAGACACCACAAACGCTCGTTTCGATCTTCGTGACGTGTGCTGAAACGACGGAAGAAGCAGAACGTTTGGCGTCAAGCCTGGATTTGTCCCTACTCTTACTGGAAAAAGGGGTCTCGTCGACAGGAACGCCAACTCCGGAAGAGGCAGCGGCGTATCCGTATACGTTCCAAGACCAATTCCGGATCGCTGAAAACCGGAAGCGGATGATCGTCGGTAATCCGGAATCCGTTGCAAAACAATTGCAAGAGCTCGCCGATTCCTACGGCACAGACGAAGTGATGATCGCTTCGATGATCGCAGACAAGGAAGCAAAACAACAATCATTGAAATTAATCATGGACGCCGTCAAAGCGACGGTCTGACCGATACGCACGTCCTTTCTCACGAAGTGAGGGAGGACGTGTTTTTTGCGTCTGCTACAGGAATGCTCTCGGACAAGATGTCTTTACGAAGTCGGAGGAATCCGAATGATGCCGCACCGAATAAGCCGACTGTACCGACTCCAAGTAGCACGATGATAGACACATGATCACTGAGTAAACCAAACAATAGGGTACCGATCGGCATCATCGCCATCGCGACCGATTCCAAAACACCGATGACACGTCCGAGATAAGCCGGATCGGTCTGTTTTTGGACGATGAGCTGTAGTGGAATGTTCATCCGTAAGACGAGCATGCCGTCGATGAACAATAGGATCATGAAAAAAGGTAGTAGTAGAGCAGATGGAACATAGCCGAGTAGCGCAAGTGTAGGAAGCGCATAACAAGAGGCGATTAAAAAGAGCGACTCGAATATCGTTCGTAACGGACGTTTCACCGTAAAGCGAGGTAAGGCAAGAAGCAACGAAGCGACAAGAAGACCGGCACCTAGTGCGGACTCGACCACTCCAAACCGAAATGGTGTGAATTGTAGTCGATCGAGCAAAATGATCGGTAACAAGATTTCGAAAGCGACAAAAAAGAAGTTCAGGACGATCGCCATCAGGACGAGTGTCGTCAATACTGGTTGACGGAACAGATAGCGGTATCCTTCTTTAAACGCCGAGACGAAAGACGGAGTATCGGTAGTAGCTAGAGGAGAGGTATCCATTGCAAGAAAGCGGAGACGGCTATTCCACCAGGCAGCAGAAGCAAACAAGAGAAACGGTAAAACCAAAAATTGCGTGATGGAGACAGCGGCGATGAGCAATCCCGCAACGAGTGGAGCGGTGATCGTTGAGGTCGATTGAATCGTCGAGAAGAGGGCGTTCCCGCGTTGTAACTCCTCTTCTTGTACGAGTTGCGGTAACGAGCTTGATAAGGTGACGGACAGGAACGTCGACAGGCTCGTCAAGAGGACACTTGCGATGATATAATGAACGGTATGTAGAGGGGCTTGTAGCGAATAGAGCAAAAGTCCGAACAAGACGAGTGCGCTTAAGCTCTCGGTCATGACGATGATTCGTTTGCGGTTCCATCGATCAGCGAAGACACCAGCAACCGGTGATAGCAAAATCCGTGGCACCGATCCTGCAAGCAATACGAGCGCGAACTGAAAACCAGACGATGTTTCCCGTAAGACGGTCAGTCCGGCGACAAACGTAAAGAGACTAGCCGCGAACAATGAACAAAACTTTCCGAATAAGACACGCTTTAAATTAAATGACATCCTGTTCACTCCTTCAGAGTTAAATTTTATTGAACTTTAGTGTAGAATAAAGGAGTGGAAGAAAAATGTAAAGAAAAAGTTAAATTTAATTTAACTTTTATGATAAAAGGAGTGACCAGTGTGTTAGGGGAACGTATCAAACAGATCCGAAAACAGAAAAAAATGACACAAACGGACGTTGCGACCGGTATCATCACGAAGTCGATGCTCAGTATGGTCGAGAATGGGAAAGCGACACCGTCTGTACCCGCACTACAGGCGATTGCTAGGCGATTACAGGTGACGGTCGAAGAATTGATGCTTGATCCGCGGGATGTTCAGATGCGGGAACTCATCGAAACAATCCGTTCGCGGCATACCCCATATTTTTCAGACGAAAAAATTCAGGAACTGCTAAAACCTTACTTGGTTCCGGAAACGACTTCTTATTGGCAAGGGCAGGTCTACCATAAATACGGCGATGCCCTCCGAACGAAGAATCCGGAGCTTGGTTTGACGTATTACGACCAAGCGGAGCAGATTTTTCGACAGCTCGGTCGTCAAGATGAGCAGTTGCTCGCTCAGATCTCGAAAGTCTATTTTTTATTCAATCTCAAACGGACAAAGGAAGCATACGAGCTGATCGAAGCAATGGATGTACCACGCGAGATTCCACTTGCGCCAAAAACCTATTTAAATTTCCAAATCTTGCGTGCACTTCGAGCAAGTTTGTTCGATGATCACTACACAGAAGCGATCGCCTTATTGCGTGAAGGGGTTCAGTATATGCGGGAGCAAGATGTCTATTATCATGTCATTTCGTTTCAACGTTTTCTCGGACTGTTTTTATATCTAGAAGGGGAAATCGAACAATCACAGCAAGAGTTTGATCGATTGGAGCAGTTTTTTGCATTTAGTGAAACGACTGCCGTTGGACGGATTGAAGTCGATTTGACGAAAGGACTCATCGCGATTTTTGAAAACGATACGACCGGCATGCAGATGGCGTGGGAAAAACTCGTTACTGTGGCGATCGACGACGCGAAACATTACATCGGACAACTCGAAGTCCATCTCCTTGTGAACGGCATCGAATTACCGAATCAGACGCTTCAGCAGAGCGTCGATAAGATATGGGAGATGCAAGATGACTGGCTTGCGGCGAGTGGGTTCGACCAAGCGATGATGTTGCGGACGCTCGTACTGGCGATGCAACAAGGTGTCGGTCAGGAACGGCTGAATGATGTCTTGCGATTGAAGGATGATCTTCAAAGTGACCGCCTCAAAGGCGATCTTGAGCGAGAGATACAAACATTGGTTAATATTCAATGACGAAAAAACAGGCATGAAGCGAGTGCGCTTCATGCCTGTTCGTGTGAGGATGTCGTTCTTCTGAAGATCAATAAGACGCATGCGACGACGGAAACAATCAAGTGACCGACATAGACGTCTCCCGTCTGGATATAATGCAAGATCATCGAGCCACCAAAAATCAATAAGGCAAGAAAGAGGAGCCGAACATAAAGTGTTTTATAAGACATGCAGACACATCCTTTCCATATCCAGTATATCCCAAAGTAAAGTGAGAAGACAAAAAACATCCATCCTAAGGGATGGATGAGGAAATGTTTAAAGTGATTTAAACCCTAACAGTTTTTGTGTCCAGTAACGTTCCGATACACGGCTGATGCCGAGTGCCGGTGTATTGGCATGAATGAACTGATCGTTGTTCAGCATGATTCCGATATGCGTCGGACCAGCAGCATATGTGTTTTCGAAGAAGATGATATCGCCGCGCTTCGGTTGACGTAATTTTGATAACTTCGCTCCGAGGTACCGATCATCGTTCCAGTAGCCGTTGACGTTCGTTCGTCCGACTGCATAGCCAGCGGCATTCAACGTATAGTTAATGAATCCAGAGCAGTCGAATCCACCATTAACGGGGCTGCTTGATCCCCAGACGTATGGTGTACCGAGATATTGTTGACCAATCGAGATGGCACGTTCCATCAATGTCGAACCAGGAACGGTCGTCACAGGAGGTGTCGTCGGAGTGACCGGAGGCGTCGTCGTGACGGATCCCGTCGTGATGTAACTCTTCGCGACATAGTAGAGACCCGTTCCGATCTTGATCTGGTACCAGCCGCTATCTTTACCTGTCGTTTCACCTGTGACATTGACTGTCGAACCGTGTCCGACTTGTGTGAAGACTTTAGACGACGTCGAAGGCAATGTGCGGACGTTCAGCCCGGTTGGTGCATTGACGCGATACGTCTTCGAGGCATCAACTGGCGTCAAAGAGACTCCGGGAGTCGTCGGTGTTGTTGGTGGTGATGCTTTTGTTGAAGCTTTGACATAGGTCGAAGCGACATATGCTTCTTTTCCGTCAAGCTTGACTTGGTACCACGAATCAACGGCACCTGTGACATCGAGCACCGTCTGATGCGGTAATGTCTTGTAGATTTTTGCGTTCGTCGCTGCAGCAGTCCGTGCGTTCAAGCCTTCCTTCGCATTGACCGTGTAGACTTTCGATCGATCAACCGCTTTAACGACTTTTTTGACGGGAGTCGTCGCTGGTGGCTTGGAGTCCGTCGTGACGTTCGAGGTCTTTTTGCTGACTAACGTCGCATGGACGTAAGCCGTTTGCTTTTTATACGTGATTTGGTACCAATCTCCTGTTTTTTTCTTAACAGATAAGATTGTGTTCTTTGCCAGTTTTCCGAGTGATTTCGAACTCGTCGTTGCTTTTTGGCGAATGTTGACGGCATCGGTGTTCGTTATGTAGGTCGTAGTTGTTGGAGCCTTTTCCGTCGTCGCTTTGACATATGCTGAAGTGATGAAGGCTGGTTTGGACTGATAGCGGATTTCATACCAGCTGTTGACTTTCTTGACAGCTGTCAGCTTCGTGCCTTTTTTTAGCGTCGTGATGACCTTCGCGGAAGTCGAGGCAGCCGTGCGAATGTTGACGTTATCCGTCAAAGTCAGTGTCGTTGACGCGGCTGAAACCGGAACCGTGGTACCGATCAAAGCGAGCGTCGTGAGGGCGAGAACAGTCTTTTTCACGTGACATAGCTCCTTCCAATAGATAGGTAAAAATCGTTGTTACCATTTTGTCATAAAAAGCGCTGATTCCCCTGATTTAAAAATATAATTTTTGTCTGGAAAACTGTAATACCGTTTTTCAAAAAACGAATAGGTAGAATGAGTATTTTCAAAAAAGTTCAAGTACACTAGAAGTACTCGGAAGGAGGCTACACATGTTACGCCGTTTTTATCAGTATTATATCCCGCACAAACGATTATTCTGGCTCGATTTCATATCTGCCTTATTCGTCGGGGTTTTAGAACTTGCTTTTCCACTCGCTGTCCAATGGTTCATCGACTCCTTGTTGCCAAACGGTGAGATGAACTGGATCATCCTCGTCAGCGTCGGACTATTAGCACTCTACATCATCAGCACGTTGATGCAGTTCGTCGTCAACTATTTTGGACATAAGCTCGGGATCAATATCGAGACCGATATGCGTCGTCAACTGTTCAGCCATGTGCAGAAACAGTCGTTTCGCTTCTTCGATAATACGAAGACGGGTCATATCATGAGTCGGATCACGAATGATTTGTTTGATATCGGGGAACTTGCCCATCACGGTCCTGAAGATGCATTCATTGCCGTCATGACATTGCTTGGTGCATTCTCGATCATGTTGACGATCAACGTACCACTCGCGCTCGTGACAATCATCGCCGTACCATTCCTGATCTGGCTGATCAGTTATGCGAACGTCCGGATGAATAAATCATGGGACCGGATGTATGGCAACATCGCGGAAGTCAATTCACGCGTCGAGGACAGTGTCTCTGGTGTCCGTGTCGTTCAGTCATTCACAAACGAAGCTTACGAAATCGAGCGTTTTGAAAAAGACAACGCGACGTTCCGGCAGTCGAAGATCAATGCCTACAAGGTCATGAGTAAGAGTCTATCCGGCATCTACTTGACGACCCGTGTGATGACGCTTGCCGTCTTAGTCGTCGGTGCCTACTTGACGTATCGCGAAGCTTTAACGGCAGGGGAACTCGTCGGATTCATTCTTTATATGAACATCCTGCTGAAGCCAATCGACAAGATCACCGCATTACTTGAGATGTATCCAAAAGGGATGGCTGGCTTCAAACGCTTCCTCTCGATGATTGATGAGGATGCATCGATTCCGGATGCGCCAGACGCACTCGTCGTTGATCGGTTGAACGGTGGCATCACATTCAAGGATGTGGCGTTCGGTTATGAAGCCGATCGTCTCATTCTAGAGAATATCAATCTGACGGTCGAACCGGGTCAGACAGTCGCGTTCGTCGGAACATCAGGGGCAGGGAAGACGACGATCTGTTCGTTGATTCCACGTTTTTACGATGTTCTAGATGGCGCAATCACGATTGACGGAATCGATATCCGGCAGATGACGAAGGAGTCTCTGCGACAACAAATCGGGATCGTCCAGCAGGATGTCTTCTTGTTCTCAGGGACGATCGCTGAAAACATCGCCTACGGTGACCTGAATGCGACGCACGAAGACATCGTGCAAGCGGCAGAACGTGCCCATCTCGGTCCGATGATCGCGGATCTGCCTGATGGGTATGCGACACAAATCGGCGAACGGGGACTCAAGTTATCGGGTGGGCAGAAGCAACGACTTGCCATTGCACGGATGTTCCTTAAGAATCCGCCGATTTTGATTCTCGATGAAGCGACGTCGGCGCTCGACACGGAAACGGAAGCACTGATCCAAGAATCGCTCGCCGAGTTGTCCGAGAACCGGACGACGCTCGTCATTGCCCATCGTTTAGCGACGATCCGGAATGCAGATAAGATTTTCGTCGTCACGAAGGACGGCATCGTCGAAGAAGGCTCGCATGACGAACTGATGGATCAAGGTGGTTATTTCTCCCGGTTGTTAGAGAGACAACGAGTTTGAATCGATTTGAAAGAATGGAAAGCAATGGACATGTTCCGTTGCTTTTTTTTGTTCGTTCAAAAATAAGATTGTGTATGCTAATTTTAGGGAAAACGATTTATAGAAAAGAAGGCGAGGTGGAAGGATGTACGGTCAATTCTGTGAGAACTATGATGAGAGTTATCCCGTCTTGCGGGAAGAGACGTCACATGATTTCCATCGTTTTTTTGCACTGTCCTACACGATTCATGATACTGTCTTTGAACAAACTGTATATGAAAGATTGATGCGGACAATCAAACACAAGACATCGCGTTTTTCAGCGCTTCGGAGCCGTTATACGCCGTTACTTGTCGCCCATGTTCAATTGAATAGCACGGATCCCGATGTTCTCATCGAAGAGATCATCGTTGCGGAAAAGAAAATTAAACATCGCCTGATTCGTGATAAAGGGGTTCGTCCATTTTTTGCGCTCAACGAAGTATTGAATCGGCGACAAGGAATTGATGCGTTCCCTTACATGGAACGATTGCATGCGACACGCCCGCATTTGAATGCAGCAAAGCAGTACGTCGTGACATCGACCTTGCTTGAACAGCAGCCATTACCAGAGGAATTTCTAGAGCGGGTCAATACATCGGAAGAATGGCTCGCGCAATATATGGAACGGACGAGTGAACGTGTCATTACAGCGCAAATCTTAGCGGCGCATCCAGATCCTTCAGCGCAACAGGAACGAATCATTGCGTGGCGGGAACTGTTAGAGCGGCGAGAAATCATCATCTGGGATCGCTTGATGCCAATCCTTGCGTTACTGCCTACAATGGAACGTGTCGACTGGATTTATGTGACTCGGATTGTCGACCGGGAGCGGGCACGGAATCGATTTTCAGACGAAGTCAACTGGTTGATTGCCTTTCATTTGTTGCTTGCTAAAACGGGTGTGACACGAGTTCAAGCCACGTTGCTATTGCTGGCTGCACTAGAGTTGACGAAAAAACCGTAAAACGAAAAACGAACGAGGAGTGGCGCGCGCCATTCCTCGTTCGTTTGGTTTAGTGACTTAATCGAACGTCGTAAACGTCGCATGTCGTTCGACCGGATACAGTTCCGTACCGGCGACAGCGTTCAAGATCAACTGGTTCCGCGAGACGGACATCCCGAGATTATCCGCAGCCGGACCGTGTGACAGCTCTAAATTAGCAGTTGCGTAAAGATGATGGGCTGTCTCGACCGAACGCACGATTTGGTAGTCGGCATCGACTTTCCAGGCAATCGGTGCTTCGAATACAATATCAAGTCGGTCGATGAAGCTCGGAAGGGATGGCGAAAAACCAGTTGCTGCAATGACGGCATCTGTTACAGACGAGCGCTCGTCCTCAAGTTCTTGATGTTGCATTGCAATCGTGAACCGCTCATCATAGGTGATTTCTTTTACTTCGAGATTCGCGCGGATCGCGACCTGTCGTTGTTCCTCTTCCGTCAAATCATAGAGATGGGCATAGATTGATTGAAGTGTCTCCGGACTGATACCGTTCTGAGAGCGGGCAAACTTCTTGACCGACTCTTGTCGTACTTCGAGTGGAAGTTGGTTGAAATACGTGACGTAGCTCGGTGAAAAAATTTCTTCTCCGAGTTTGCCGGTCTCAAGTGTCTCAAACAGTGTCGAACGCGCGATCCACTCGAGTTCAGGACGCTCTGGAGCAGGCGTCGTCAAGAGATCAAGGAAAATCTCGGCGGCACTTTGACCGGAGCCGACGATGCTGATTTTGTTGCGCTGAAGTAAATCTGCCTTGTTCATGACATATTGCGTATTGTGGATGACGCGTTCGTCAAACGTATCCGGGATGGCGGGTTTTGAACCAGTGCCGATGACGACGTTTCGTGCTTCGAACGTTTCGCGTTTGCCGGTTGAGACATCTTCGACGAGGACTTCAAAACTATCACCGGTGTCTTGCACGTCGATGACGCGCGTCGAAAAGCGGAGATCTTCAAGTTGTGTCGCGACCCAGCGTAAGTAATCGTTGTAACCTTGTCTTGAGATCAGAAGTTTTTCATAGAAGTAAAACGTGTGGAGACGGTGAATCGATCGTAAGTAATTGAGGTAGGAAAACGAACTTGTCGGATCGGCGAGTGTGACGAGATCGGAGATGAAGCTTGTTTGCATCATCGAGTCCTGAATCATCATGCCGGGATGCCATGAAAATTGTTCGCTTTCGTCAAAAAATAACGTCTTTAAATCTGTCGGATGCGCAAGTGCACTCAATCCTAAATTCATCGGACCAATGCCAATGCCGATTAAGTCATACATAGAAAAAGCCTCCCAATTCGATATTGTTCTAAAACAATACCCGAAAAGGAAGGCGGACGAAACGTCAGGCTAAAGCTTTACAGCTGGTCGGTTGTCGTTGTTTTGGTTTCGACCGTCATCGTTTTCCCATCACGGATGATCGTCAAGGAGAGCGGTCCATCTGATTTGATCAGTGCCGTTTTGATATCAACGAATGCTTTGATTTCGGAGTCATTGATTTTCGTGATGACATCACCTGTTTTCAGTTTAGCCGCAGCAGCTGGACTGTTCGGTTCGACCGACATGACGACGACACCTGTTTTTTGACTGTCTGGTAGTTTGACTTGATCTTTTAGATAACCGGCAGGGAACGCCGCGACGTCTTGTAAGGACACACCGAGCGTCGGATGCTCAACTTTACCGTTTGTTTCAAGCTGTTTGAGGATTGGTAATGCATCATCGATCGGGATACTGAAGCCGACGCCTTCAACACCAGACTCAGCGATTTTCATCGAGTTGATTCCGACGAGTTGTCCTTGTTCATTGATCAAGGCACCACCCGAGTTCCCGGGGTTAATGGCAGCATCGGTCTGGATGACCGTCGTATTGAAGTCGTCTTGTCCGTCACTGTTCGTATCGACCGGTACGGTCCGGTCTTTCGAACTGACGATTCCGCGTGTGACGGAGTTTTGGAACTCACCGAGCGGGTTACCGATTGCGAGGACGGTTTGTCCGGCTTTTAAGTCCGCTGATTTTCCAAGTGTGATGACACCCGGAACATCGCTTGCGTCAACTTCAAGCACAGCTAAGTCATAGGTTTCGTCGCTACCAAGCAACTTGGCTGAGAGTGTCTTGCCGTCATTCAACGTTACATCGAGTTTTGATGCCCCGTCGACGACGTGATGGTTCGTAATGATGTATGCTTTGCCGTCCTCTTTCTTATAGATGACACCGGACCCTGAACCAGCCGCTGCTTCTTGTTGCGACATTGAGTTGCCCGCTTGATAGTTCGTTACGGTCACGACGGATTTTTGAGCCGTGGCGACTGCGTTCGTCACCGGATCATTCGTCGTCGTTGAGACTTGTTTGGGCATACCATTTGATAGTGGTGTATCAGCGACTTGTTGTTCTTGATCGAGTAGGATCGGAAAGGCAACCGTAGCCGTCAAGACCGCGCCGATGATGCCTCCAGTCAATCCAGGTAAAAGTGCTTTCGTTTTTCCAGCCATAAGTCATCATTCCTCTCTGTATGATTTCTGACTTCATCATAGCAAATGAAGCAACCTCTTCTCTGATTACGGGAGACATTCCGAAATGACTCATCATTCCCCATAATTCGACGACAATTTCTAAAAGTTGAGATAATCAGGTCATTTCGATACACTGAAGCTGTCTCGAACATATATTTCATTAACAGAAAGAGAGTGTGGAACATAATGCTATTGCGTCTAGTCTATGGAGCAGGATTACTGTTTGCGGGAGTTGGTCATTTCCGCAATGAAAAAGGGTTCGTCAGCATCATGCCGTCGTTCATTCCGTTCAAGCGCTTCTTCGTCCAAGTGACAGGGGTCATCGAAATCGCTTACGGTGTCATGTTGTTGACAGGAAAAGGGGTGCACCTCGTTCGTAAGACTCTTCCTGCCTTCTTATATGCTGTCTTACCCGCAAACGTCAACATGGCAGTCAATCCGAAGCCGATTAATGGGAAACGTCTTCCGTCTTGGTTGCTTTGGACACGGTTGCCGCTCCAATGGGGGCTCGTCTCTCTTGCGAAACGTCTGAAATGAATCGGAACAAAAAGCCGCCTAAATGGCGGCTTTTATTGTTAGAAACGTTTGTTGACAGCAAGTAAGGAAGCTTTTGCAATCTCTTCGTAGGTAGAATCGTTCGGGTGGAATTGGTCACTCGACAAATCACGTTTGACGTCACGCACGAGATTGAATGTGTCGATGATCTCGACATCGTACTCGATACCGAGCGTCCGTGATTTTGCGTTCCAATCTTGGACGATGGCATCGAATGCTTCACCGTTTTCCGTCGCGCGGAAAGGATTATAGAGCCCGACGTAGAAAATGACAGCATCCGGATTTTGTTCTCGTAGGATACTGAACGTCTTTTTCAAGTTCGCTTGTGCCGTCGTGACGGTTTCGGCTGTCTTCTTCGCATTGAAGTTCGCGACGCCTTCACCACGGTTGAATAAGTCATTTCCGCCAATCGTCACCGAGATGACTTTTGCTTGTTTGATTGAGCGTAAGACTTCTTTTTGTTCTAGTTGTTTCAGTAAATCTTCCGTCCGGGCACCACTGACGGCAAGATTCTGGAAGCGCTCGACAGTGTTATCTTTGACAAGATCGCGTCCGACGATTGCGGCGTAACTATTGCCGTTTGATGCTCCGACACCACGTGTCAAGGAATCACCAAGCGCGACGTACGTCCCGCCTTTTTTGACAGGCTCTTCCTTCGTAGGTGTCAGGACGGCACGTTTTGGTGGGTTGACGACGTCACTATAGGCACTGACGAAGCCGTATCCAAAGATTGCCGTCAAAACGAGTGAGACGGTTAAAAACAGGGGCCAGCGTAATCGCTTCATGAACGTTCCTCCTTCTAGGTTCTAACCTGATTGTAGCAAAAGTTGAAAGAATGTGCGGAAATGAAGTGTTCTGACAAGTCAAATGATTCATTATTCCGCTAGAATAGACAATAAGAGGTGAGAGACGTGAAACCAACAGTGAAATTAGAAGGTGTAACAAAGGTGATCGGAAAAAAGACGATCATTGATAATATCTCGTTTGAGATCCAACCAGGTGAAGTCTTTGGCTTCCTTGGACCGAACGGGGCAGGAAAAACGACGACGATCCGGATGCTTGTCGGCTTGATCAAACCGACGTCCGGTAAAATCACGGTCTGTGACTTCGACGTCCGCAAACAGTTCGTCCAAGCGATGGAGCGGATTGGCTCGATCGTTGAAAATCCAGAGTTGTATAAGTATTTGACGGGTCGCGAAAATCTACAAGTCTTTGCCCGGATGTTACCGAATGTCGATGATGCCCGGATTCAGGAAGTCATCGATCTCGTCGATTTGACGGCGCGTGTTGATGATCAAGTCCGGACATACTCGCTCGGGATGCGGCAGCGTCTCGGAATCGCACAAGCATTACTCGGACGACCAAGCGTCTTGATTCTCGACGAACCGACGAATGGTCTCGATCCGATGGGGATTCGGGATTTACGTCAATTCATCCGCCGGCTCGTCGAGGAAACGGGACTGTCGGTCCTCGTCTCGAGTCATATCTTGGCTGAGATCGAAATGCTTGCCGATCGAGTTGCAATCATGAGTTATGGCAAAATCGTTCAAGTCGGAACGGTCAAGGAACTGGTCGAGTCGCTCGCACCAGGCGTTGACTGGCGTGTTGATGATGCCTTTAAGGCAAATGAGATTTTATCAGCATCGGATCAAGTCCAAGTGTCCGAAGTCGTCGATGCCAATACGGTTCATACTTTGATGGATGCAAGCAAGACACCAGCACTCAACAAACAGTTGCTCGAAGCAGGTGTCGAAGTCTGGACGATTGAACGGAAAGTCCAAACGCTCGAAGATCTGTTCATCACGTTAACGGGAGGCGATCACATTGCGTAATCCGAACATGATCGGTCTCGTTCGAAATGAAGTGACGAAAATCGCTTCAAAACGTCGTTTTGCTGTCGTTGCGATCATTTTGATCGTCCTTGTCTCGATGTTTACGTACGCACAGTACCGAGACATCCAAGAACAAATCAAAAAGCAGGGAACGCTCGATTGGCGGGTTGAGTTACAACAAGACATCGTCGACACGCAGAACCGTCTTGCTTCCAGCAGTATTCAAGATGAGTTCCGTCAGTTCCTTGAGTTTGACCTAAAACAAAATCAATACTATCTCGACAATGACATCAACCCGAACTATCCGGGAGCCCCGACGTTCATCCGGATCTTCTTCTCGCAAGGATTGACGCTGATCTTACCGCTGTTCATCATCGTCATCATGGCGGATATCGTCAGTGGGGAGCAAAATGACGGAACGATCAAGACGCTACTGTCGCGACCAGTCCGGCGCTGGAAGATCCTGATGGCGAAATGGTTGACGGTGTTGCTCTATACGTCGATGCTGATGGCATTGACCGTCGCCGTCTGTTACGCGATATCCGGGATCGTCCTCGGCTATGACGGCTGGACCGCACCGATCTTGACCGGTTTCCAAGCTTCACCGAGCGGTACGTTCTCGACGGAGTTCGTGCATACGTTACCGATGTGGGAGTACCTCTTGATGGCAGTCGGTCTAGCGTGGATCGTTACAGCTGTCGTTGGAACGATTGCCTTGATGGTCTCTGTTCTCGTCAAAAACACAGCGACAGGGATCGGGATCATGATGGCAGTCTTGATTTCCGGTACGTTACTGACGACACTCGGTTCAAGTTGGACGAGCTCGAAATATCTCGTCAACGTCAACTTCGGACTGATCAACTATCTCGATGGACAAGCACCACCGATCGAAGGGATGACGCTTCCGTTCTCCCTTGCCGTCCTCGGTTGTTGGACGGTCGCGGCACTAGTCGTTGCGTTCTGGAACTTCACACAAAAAGATATGTATTAAGACGAACGGGTCCACCTATAGAGGGGGACCCGTTTTTCATGGATGAAGCGACAAACGATCGTATGTCTCGATTATTTTTTGATACTGAAGTTGTGTCGATAACGAAGCATCTACTATGAGAATCGGGGAAATTGACCGGTCCATTTGATACTGGTGTTCTGCGAACGTACCGATCATCGATGGGTCCGTCGCCGTATGATACGTCCGGCACCAGTCAAGGAATTCATTGGAGCCTGTAAAATCTGGGTATCGTGCTGCTTCGCGTGCGATGAGACGTTCCATCCGAACCGATTCGTCGAGCGACAGGAAGACAAGCAAGTCCCGATTGATGAAACCGTCCGGATGCCAGGCGAAGACAGAACCGGAGACGATGTAATCGTTGTAAGACATAAGATCTGCTTCATACATGGAAAATCGCTCGGAGACGTCTCGCTTTTCAGTGAACGTCGTATCTTTCCAAAGATAATGGTCTGTATCAATCCAGGGAATCTGTTCAGCTTGCCCGATGAAGGCGCCCAGTGTACTTTTTCCGGTACCTGATCCACCAATGATTTGAATACGCACGATAATCGGCTCCTTTCGAAATAATGTATCGGCACGCAGAACAGGCCCGGGCATGATGCCGGACCTGTCGCTTGGAAGTACGAATTCTTCCTATGTCGCCTCGTGCAAGCACAAGACATGGAATCGAGAGGCAGTGCCTCTAATAGGAAGCCGATGCAGGTCAGCTTCCGCGCTACGTACCAATCGTACTTTTATCATACTGATTCCAAGAATTGGTGTCAAACCTGCTCGAAAGGGTTTACAAACCGTTCAAACCGTCAAAAGAGAGAATAACGATGACTAGAGGAGGAACGACCATGGCAGATTGGGGCATCATGCTGACAGGCGTCGTCATTTGTGGGTGGTGCATCTTTAGTGCCATCTATGACGATTTCATCCGTCGGGTATAAGAAATACAAATGGGAGCCGTCCGGAATGGGCGGTTTTTTCGTGGATTTTTTTAATCCATCGAAGTGGCTGTGGTACACTCGAATCAGAATGAAAAGATAGAGAATGGGTGAAGAAAAATGAAGAAACAACCAGTCATCGTCATCGTCGGACCGACGGCAGTCGGAAAAACGAAGACGGGCATTGAACTAGCCAAGCGATTAAACGGAGAAGTCTTATCTGGAGACTCTGTCCAAGTCTATCAAGGGATGGATATCGGATCGGCAAAAGTGACGACCGAAGAGATGGAAGGGGTGCCGCATCATCTGCTTGATCTCGTTACACCGGATGATGAGATGAGTGTAGCGCGTTTCCAGACGGTTGCCCGAGCGACGATCGATGAGATCGCAAGTCGGGGGAAGTTACCGATCATCGTCGGTGGAACAGGGCTTTATATCCGTTCGATTTTATATGATTATCAGTTCACCGAGCAGGCAGAAGATCCAGCCTTACGGGCTGAACTCGAAGCGTATGCAGCGACACATGGAGCGAATGCGCTACATGATCAGTTGAAGGAACTTGATCCGGTGCGTGCCGAAGCGATTCATCCGAATAACATTCAGCGGGTCGTGCGGGCGATCGAGGTCGCGCGGACGGGTCAGACACAAACGACCGGTAGTAAGCCTGCACTTTACGAGAGTCTACTGTTCGTCCTACACATGGAAGACCGGGATCGCTTGTATGATCGGATCGATCAGCGAGTAGATATGATGGTCGAAAGTGGGCTTCTTGAGGAAGTGGCGCGTCTGGATGCTGCCGGATATCGACAGACGAAGGCCTTACAGGCAATTGGTTACAAAGAGATGTTACCAGTCCTTGACGGGGCACCACTCGATCCTGCTGTCGACATGCTGAAACGGAACACACGACGCTTCGCGAAACGTCAATTGACATGGTTCCGTCATCAATTTGATGGCGTTTGGGTAGATATGGGAAAGTTTTCATTTGAAGAAACGTTCAAAATTATCTATGATAGAACTGTAGAGTTTCTGAAAGCGGTTAAATAAGAGTTGCCCGAAGACAGAAACAGATAAAAAGAGGGGGCACGGGGAATCATGAAAGCGACATACAACATTCAGGACGTCTTTTTAAATCAATTACGGAAAGATGCAGTCCCGACAACAGTTTTCTTAATCAGCGGGTATCAATTACGGGGGCTGATCAAGTCATTCGATAACTTCACAGTCATCTTGGAGTCGGAAGGTAAACAGCAATTGATCTACAAACACGCGATCTCGACGTTCGCACCAGCGCGCAACGTGACGTTATATGAGCAAGAAGAGACACAAGAAGTCTCTCGCTAATGAAAAAGACGACCGGGGGGTCGTCTTTTTTTGTTCACTTCATTATTTATACGCTGACTGAGCAAGCGTGCGAAGAACGTCGACAGGGTACCGTTCCAAGTCGAGGATATCAAGTCCGATGAATCCGGTATGGTCGGGTTCAGCAAAGTAGAACGTAACTCCTTGGAGGTGACACGAACTTTTCGGAATCGTGTTTTGCAATCGGAGCGAGAAACGATCTGTATGTTCTGCGTATAAGAATGCTTGTGAATGGACGGCGCGGATCACATTCGCTTCTTCATTGAAAAATTCGATTCCGACGATGCGTCCCTCTTGATCAACGTCTACGTTGAGGAATTCATTTTCTTCTAGCTCGTCAGTTTCTTCAATCGCGGGAGTAAATGTTTCTGGGAAGAGATATAGATATCCCATTTCTGCTTCTTGATCATAAGTCATTCGAATCGTCATCTATGTCACATCCAAGCCTAATGATTTTTTTACAACAACGGTGTCAGTTCCTCGACCGCCTCTTCATAACGTCGGAGCGAGACATCCTTATAGAGGCATGTCTTCTGCAGACGTTCTTCCTTCGTCATCTCGTCCTGATACGTTTTTAAGATGAAACTGTTGCGTAACATCGACGGTGTCAAGATCCGCTTGTTATCGGACCGTTCATTCAGCTGACGCATCATCTTCGTGATCATGACGATCGATAGTTGCTTCGGTGCATTTTTGCTGTAGACCCAGCGGAATGTCATCCGAGCAAAGTCGAAGGCGACGAAAAAGGGGTCGGTACTGTTATAACGGGGGCGGACCGGCTCCGGAATCGTCTTCAAGTAACGCAACATGATGTCTTGATCTTCCCGCTCGAGGTGAAGCAGGTAACGGTTGCCGAGTCGGTCATGAACGGTCATCTCTTGCTGGGCGAAATTGAGATCGTGCATCTTCAAACCAATGATGTGATGGACACGTAGACCGTAACGATAAAACAGACGGAGAATCAATTCGTTTCGATCGATCAAATACGGACGTGCCTTCAATTGATGTTCCGTCAAGCCGCGATCGGATTGATTCGTCCGGACCAATTGTTCATATTCCTTGAAGGAAGCGACGTGTTTTGCCGTCAATTCGTGCGACGGTTGTGCGTATTCAATCAGCTTCGCCTTCGTTTGTCGAATCTGATAATTGACTTGATTGATGACGGTGACGATCCGGGCAACCGTTGCTTGCTGGTAGAGTTTCTCTTCGATCAAGTATTCATTGATGAACGTCTTCCACGTCTCGATCGAAATCGCCTTGAAATCGTCGATCTTCTCGAGTGGTTGGTCGACATCGGTCATGTAGCGATGGACTTCGATTAAATCATAGCGATAGCGGCGGACGGTCGAAAGTTGCCGTCCACTTGTCGTTAGATAAAACAAATAGCGTTCAATGAACTCTGGAAGCGTATACGACTGTTCGCGTGCCATGGTTTTCCTCCCCTTATCGTAATCTTTCTTCCATCATAAACCGAACGGATGTTTCCTGTCCAAAAAAGTTCAGACGAACCGGTGCCTGTGGTATGATAAAGGGCGCAGTACGTCTTTACTCGTGAAAGGAATGATATTATGTCAGAACGCGTCATCGTCGTTGGTTGCCAGCTCCCCGGTGTCCCGGACCATGTCTATGAAGAATCGGTCGCGGAGCTCGAAGCACTCGTAACGACTGCGCATGGTGTCGTCGTCGGTCGTCTGGATCAAAAACGACAAGCGATTGATCGCCGTACGTTCATCGGAAAAGGAAAGGTTGAAGAACTCGTTGCTTTAGCAGACGAACTTGAACCTGATTTAATCATATTCAATGCCGAGGTCACGCCCGGTCAGATGAAGAATATCCGGATCGCCTTGTCGGACCCGGAAGCCATCAAATTGATTGACCGGACGCAGTTGATCCTCGATATCTTCGCTGGCCGAGCCCAGTCACGCGAAGGGAAATTGCAGGTCGAACTGGCACAGATGAGTTATCTCTTACCACGTCTTGCCGGGCAGGGAACACAACTGTCACGTCTTGGTGGCGGAATCGGGACGCGTGGACCAGGTGAATCGAAACTCGAGACGGACCGCCGTCATATCCGGCGTCGGGTCGATGAGATCTCGAAACAACTCGAGACATCCGTCGCGCACCGTGCCCGTTACCGGGAACGTCGCAAAGAGAACCAGACATTCCAAATCGCGCTCGTCGGTTATACGAATGCCGGCAAATCAACGATCTTCAACCGGTTGACACAAGCCGACACATACGAGAAGGATGAGTTGTTCGCGACGCTTGATCCGTTGACACGTCAAGTCGATTTGCCGGAAGGTGGTCAAATCCTCCTGACGGATACGGTCGGTTTCATTCAAGATCTCCCGACGAAGTTGATCGCGGCGTTCCGTTCGACACTCGAGGAAGTGCTGGAAGCCGACTTGATCCTCCATGTCGTTGATGCGTCGAGTGAGCATTACTTGAATCAGATGCAGACGACGAACGATGTCCTCGATGAACTCGGTGCCGGTGACATTCCGCAACTGGAAGTCTACAACAAGAAGGATCAATTGAACCGCTTGTTCACAGGTGGAAAACTGCTGATTTCTGCGCTTGACCCGCAGGATATCGAGCGCTTGATCGAAGAGATCGAACGTTCGATCAGCGAAATTCTCGAGTATCTCGAGATTCGTATTCCAGTTGACGGATTTGCTCATTACAATCCGGCGAAAGAAGTCATGATGAATTTGAAGGAATCGTTCGAAGAAGATGGTTCCGTCATTCTAAAAGGTTACTTGCGTAAAGATACGCGTCTATACGCGACATTGAAACAATACGAGGTGTAAACATGTTTTCAGAATTAACCCATTACGAAACGCTCCGTCCGCTCATTGACCGGGCGGAGGAACAAATCGCCCCGTACGTCAAGAAAGCGCAAGAGGTCGCGGAATACAATCAATTCCGTGTCCTCGATGCGTTCCGACGTCACAAGGTCAGTGATTTTCACTTCATGCCGTCAACAGGGTACGGCTACAACGATGAAGGACGCGATACGCTCGAACGGATCTATGCCGATGTCTTCGGTGCGGAAGCCGGTCTTTGTCGTCCGCAAATCATCAGCGGAACCCATGCGATCGGTATCGCGTTGTTCGGTTTGTTATTGCCAGGAGACGAATTGCTCTATATCACAGGAAAACCATACGACACGCTTGAAGAGATCGTCGGAATTCGTGGTGACGGACGCGGTTCATTAAAGGAACTGGGCGTCCAGTATGATGTCGTCGAGATGAAAAACGCCGAGACGATCGACGTACCGGCCGTTCTCGAACGGATCACACCGCAGACGAAGGTCGTCGGGATTCAGCGTTCAAAAGGGTATGCGACGCGACGCAGTCTGCCGGTCAACGAGATCGGAGAAGCGATTGCCACCATCAAAGCTGTCCATCCGCACGTACTGATCTTCGTCGATAACTGCTACGGTGAATTCGTCGAGACAATCGAACCGACGCACGTCGGGGCAGACTTGATGGCAGGGTCGTTGATTAAGAATCCGGGTGGTGGTCTTGCGAAGACTGGCGGTTATCTCGTCGGTCGAACGGACTTGATCGAACGGGCATCGTTCCGGATGACGACGCCAGGGATTGGCGCCGAAGCCGGTCCATCGTTATCCGCACTTCCGGATATGTATCAAGGTTTCTATATGGCACCACATACGGTGAGCCAAGCGTTGATGGGCGCGATGTTCACGTCGAGCATGCTCGGTCAGTTCGGCTTTGATACGGCACCGCATCATACGGCAGAACGGACGGATTTGATTCAATCGGTTTCGTTCCATGCGCCGGAGCCGATGATTGCCTTCTGTCAAGCGATTCAAGCTGCTTCACCCGTCAATGCACATGCGTTACCGATTCCGGATTATATGCCGGGATATGCGGACGATGTCATCATGGCAGCAGGAACATTCGTACAAGGATCATCGATTGAGTTGTCAGCGGATGGTCCGATCCGTGCGCCCTATACCGCGTACGTCCAAGGTGGTTTGACGTATAGCCACGTTAAGATTGCCATCATCTCAGCCGTCAATCACTTGATGGAAAAACAATTAATTCCAGAAAAAAACGTTTAATACTAGAATATCTCGTGAAAAGACCTCTGAACGACTTCATGTAAAGTGATTAAAAAAGTTGTGTTAACTTTTCTTACATCGCTTGACAAGTTGCCTGACAGAGGTTTATTCTCATGGAGTAAGGAAAAAGGAGGAACCACATGGCAGACTCATCACGCCAGTCCAAGCCACTATTTCCCATCGGAGTCGTTCAAGAGTTGACCGCGTTATCTGCCCGCCAGATCCGATACTACGAAGAACAGGGACTGATCAAGCCGGAGCGGACAGAGACGAAACGTCGCCTCTATTCGTTCAACGATGTCGATCGCCTGTTGTCGATTAAGGAATACCTGGATCAGGGACTGAATATCGCAGGGATCAAATTGATTTTTGAAAACGATCTCGTCAAACGCGAACGCGTTGCGGAGAGCGTCGTCGAGACGCGCCCGGAATTATCTGACGGCGAATTGTATAAACTCCTGAAAAATGAATTGAAGGAAGCAGGACGACATGGAAAGACGTCGCTTATACAAGGTGAGCTCGGGCGTTTCTTCAAGTAAGGACCTGTAACCATATAAAAACGAATCGGAGAGGGGATTTGTCACATGACACGTCGCAACATTACACGAGAAGACATTTTGAAAATCGCTAAAGCTGAGGATGTACGCTTCATTCGCTTACAGTTCACAGATATCCTCGGAACGATCAAGAACGTTGAGATTCCAGTAAGCCAATTGGAAAAAGCACTTGATAACAAAATGATGTTCGATGGTTCATCGATCGAAGGATTCGTCCGAATCGAAGAATCAGATATGTATCTCTTCCCAGACTTAAACACATGGGTCGTCTTCCCATGGACAGAAGATGGAACAGGGAAAGTTGCACGTTTAATCTGTGACATCCACAATCCGGATGGCACGCCGTTCGCAGGAGACCCACGTGGTCAGCTCAAACGGGTACTTAAAGAGATGGAAGAACTCGGTTTCTCATCATTCAACGTTGGACCAGAGCCAGAATTCTTCCTCTTCAAGAAAGATGAAAAAGGTCGTCCGACACTTGAATTGAACGACCAAGGTGGATACTTCGACCTCGCACCAGTCGACCTCGGCGAAAACTGCCGTAAAGAGATTGTCATCGAGCTCGAGAACATGGGCTTTGAAATCGAAGCATCACACCACGAAGTCGCACCAGGTCAACATGAAATCGACTTCAAATATGCCGATGCGATCACGACTGCGGATAACATCCAAACGTTCAAACTCGTCGTCAAGACGATTGCTGCGAAGCACAACTTGCACGCGACATTCATGCCAAAACCACTCTTCGGTGTCAACGGATCAGGAATGCACGCGAACATGTCGCTCTTCAAAGGCAACGAGAACGTCTTCTTCGATGAAAGCAACGAAGATATGCAATTGTCGGATGATGCACGTGCTTTCACGGCAGGTATCCTCAAACACGCTCGTGCGTTCACAGCGGTTTGTAACCCGACAGTCAACTCTTACAAACGTCTTGTTCCTGGCTACGAAGCACCTTGCTACGTCGCATGGTCAGCACGTAACCGTTCACCACTCGTCCGTGTTCCTGCAGCACGTGGACTCTCGACTCGGATCGAAGTCCGTTCAGTCGACCCAGCAGCGAACCCGTACCTCGCGCTTGCGACATTGCTCGCTTCAGGTCTTGACGGAATCAAGAACAACTTGAAAGCACCGGCTCCAATCGATCGTAACATCTACGTCATGGACAAACCGGAACGTGTTGCAAACGGAATTGATGATCTTCCATCAACACTCAGCCACGCACTCGAAGTCTTGAAAGCGGATGACGTCGTCATGCACGCTCTCGGCGATCACATCGCAGAGCACTTCGTTGAATTGAAAGAAATCGAATGGGATATGTTCCGGACGCAAGTCACGGAATGGGAACGCGATCAGTACATGGTCTTGTTCTAATCCAACTTAAGCACTTCTGGACTTCTGTCCGGAAGTGCTTTTTTCATGTCCGCGACAGGGAATGAGTCGAGGATGTGGAAAGATACAAGAGTACAAAGAAAGGGAGACGATACATCATGAAAAAAGGATATGAAGGCAAAGAAATCACGGTCTATTTTGATTCGGAAGTCTGCATTCACTCTGGTCATTGTGTACAAAGTCTACCAACTGTCTTTGATGTCAAACGACGTCCGTGGATTGAAGCGGACGGGGCACCGGTGGAAGACGTAATGCGGGTCGTCGACGGTTGTCCGAGCGGCGCCTTATCTTACGAACGGAGGGAAACAAATGGAGCTTAAACGAGCAGAACGTAAAATCGAAGCCCATCACGAGGGTGCAGTCATCGGGGAAATCACCTACAGCGACACGAACAACGGCATGTGGATCATCGATCACACATACGTCGATCCCGCGCACCGGAATCAACAGATCGGGGAACAACTCGTTGCCGAGATCGTCAACTGGGCACGCGAAGCAAACGTCAAGCTATTGCCGTTATGTCCCTTTGCGAAAAAAGAGTTTGAACAACAGCCTTCCTATCAGGATGTACAAGCGAATACGTGAACACAAAAATCTCCTCTAGTCTCTTAAGACTAGAGGAGATTTTTTAAATCATTGTTTATGATCCCTGATTTTCATTTTGCGAGAAACCATCATCGCACCGAAATAGGCGACGACGTACAGCACGATCAGTCCTTGTTTTAGCATATAAGGTAGATCCATTTGACTCGCGATTATAAAAATGGCGCACAGCAATATCAAATAGGGTATAAACCGCTTATTTGGCATATCAGGACCTCCTTTACTATCCATTTATTTCTATTTAAGGATAGCACAAGATGGATATCAAATTGTGCTACATAAAAGAAATAGTAGATTTGTTATAGATACAATCGTAGAAACGCCATCGTGACAACACCAGTCACGACCGTCCAGGATAAACTTTTACTGAAAATCGCGACCGCCATGGTCGGTAATGCTGCGAAGACATGAAGCGTCGAAACCGTCGGAAACGCCTCATCTTGAGCGATGAGGAGATTTTGAAAGAAGAGGGCACCAAGCAGACAGACTGGAATGAACGAGAGCCATTCTGTTACGAGGCGCGGTAACGTCAGTCCATGAAGGACGAGAAACGGTAAGACGCGTGGAATCCAAGTGACGAGTCCACAAGCTAAAAAAGAGCAATTAATTCTGGGCGGATTTCCATCGTGTGATCACGACTCCTATACTTGCACCACCGAGCGTCGCGCAAAGAACGGCGACTTCTGGAGAAAAGTAGCGCATGGTTATGTAAAGCAATAGTAAGACAATCAGTAAAAGAAAACTATTCACGGCAATACGGGAACGTTCCCCTTCAAACTGTAAGTATAATAAGCCGATGAACATCGCTGTCAGGGCAAAATCGAGACCGAAGCGCTCGGGATCAGGGAACCAGCTGCCAACAAGGGCGCCGAGAACGGTTGCGACGATCCAACTAAAGTAAGCAGTCAGATTCAAGCCATGCATAAACGACGGGGAGAGCTTCCCTTTTTGGGCAGTATTCATCGCGACAGCGAACGACTCATCCGTCAGTAGCGTTCCAGTACCGAGGCGGTCGCGGAGATGGCGTGTCTCGACATGTGGCGCAAGCGTCAGACTCATTAACAAGTGCCTGAGATTGACGATGAACGTCGTCAGAATGATGGCAGAAGCAGGACTATTTAATAGTAAGAGACTCGTGATGATGAACTGAGCGGCGCCGGCATAGATGAAGACGGACATGAATCCGACTTCAAGAGGGGATAAGCCGGAGGCACGACCGACGATCCCGGCTGAGAAGCCGATGCCGATATATCCGAGGACAGTGGGTAGACAGGCACGGACACCTGCTTGAAAGGCTGATGACATTCGAATCCTCCTCTTTTTTTAGAGCATAGCATTCATGCGGGATATCGTCACCAACTGGTCAATATTTTCATCATTTTTTCGACATATTCGACTTGATTTGGTGGTAAAGTCTAAGTGGTACGGCAAAATCAGTTAGGTAAAGGAGCGTTTTTCATGCACAAATTAATGGAAGATTCAAACCGGTTCGTTTCAGACATGGTCGACGGACTCGTACTAGCTCACCCTGATTTGTATAAAAAGGTCGAAGGGGTCAATGTCGTCGCGCGGAAAGTGCCGCTTGACGGAAAAGTTGGTCTTGTCTCTGGTGGGGGAAGTGGGCATGAACCGGCGCACGCGGGATTCGTTGGTGACGGTATGCTTGCTGCGGCTGTTTGTGGAGAAGTCTTCACGTCACCGACACCGGACATGGTGCTTGAAGGCATCAAAGCAGCCCATGGTGGAAAAGGTGTGTTACTCGTCGTCAAGAACTACTCGGGTGACGTCATGAACTTCGATATGGCGAAGGAACTCGCTGAACTCGAGGACATCGAAGTCGACACGGTCATCGTCAATGATGACATTGCTATCAAAAAAGAGGAAGACCGTCGTGGTGTCGCGGGAACCGTCTTCGTCCATAAGATTGCTGGTGCTGCAGCTGCAGATGGAAAATCACTGAGTGAAGTCAAGGCAGTCGCAGAAAAAGTCATCCAGGGCGTTCGTTCGATCGGAATGGCACTCTCGCCATGTTACATGCCGGAGAGTGGCAAGCCAGGTTTTGAGTTGCATGATGACGAGATGGAAATCGGAATCGGGATCCATGGTGAAAAAGGACTTGAACGAAAAGCGGTCGCTTCCGTTGATGCGATCGTTAAAGAGTTGCTCGATCGTCTGACGAAAGAGGTACCAGACAAAAAAGTCGCCGTCATGGTGAACGGAATGGGTGGAACACCAGAATCCGAACTGTATATCACGTATAAATACGTTGCGGAAGAACTTCAGGCGCATGGGTACGAGATTGCCCGTTCGTTCGTCGGAAACTATATGACGTCGCTCGAGATGCACGGATTCTCAATCACGCTCTTACCAGTGGATGATGAACTGCTTGGTTATCTCGATGCAGAAACGAAAGCGATTGGATTCTAATTCAGATAAACGGGGTGTACAAAGATGAAGTTGACGACGGAACAGTTACGAAGCGCGCTCATTAAAGCAGCGGAACAGATCGAACAGCACAAGGATGAATTGACGGACCTTGACCGGGAAATCGGCGATGGGGACCACGGAATCAATATGTCACGCGGCTTCCAAGCAGTCCAAAAGACGTTAGAAGAACACGGTGAATATGAGGACTTAGGGGCTTTATCGAAAGAAGTCGGGATGACGCTGATCAAGACGGTCGGTGGAGCATCCGGTCCTTTATACGGAACAGCCTTCGTTAAGTTCGCTGGTGCGTTCAAAGGGAAAACGGAAGTCGAAGGTGCGGAACTCGCGGATGCTTTTCATGAAGCGACGGAAGGCATCAAATCGCGTGGAAAATCGGAATTCGGTCAAAAGACGATGGTCGATATCTGGACACCGTTCCAAGAGGCGCTCTCGCAAGAAGGGGATTTGAAAGCGGCAATCGATCAAGCGCTTGCTGATACGAAAGCGCGTATCGCAACGAAAGGGCGCGCGTCTTACTTCGGTGAAGCGACGGAAGGCGTCCAGGACCCAGGTAGTCTATCGAGTGCGTTGTTACTCGGCGAAATCGCGGAGGTGCTTCATGGTTAATCTTGTACTCGTTTCCCATAGTGAAAAACTTGCGACTGGACTAAAGGAACTGTTAGCAGAGATGGCGCCGGATACGCCAGTCTTAGTAGCGGCAGGTCTTGAGGACGGTAGCATTGGAACGGACGCGACGCGAATCGAAGAAACACTAAATACACTGGACGATGATGGAGTCGTCTTAACGGATATCGGTTCTGCGACTATGAACACGGAATTGGCCCTTGAACTATATAGTGGCGAACGGACAGTTCGGTTTATCGACGCACCACTCGTCGAAGGCGCGTTTTTAGCAGCTGTTCTTAGCGGGCAGTCGAAATCCGTTGATGAGATTGAAGACGGATTGAAAAAAGAGTTTAGCAAATAAGGATCAAATCCCCTTTGCTTCAATGCAATGGGGATTCTTTCATATCTGAATGAAATGGTGCTATGAAAATTGTTATCATAATGCATGTACATAAATAGGACAGTAATAGAATGTAAAGAATGAGGTGAGTTCTTGAGTTATACGTTAAGGAAAGCAGACACTGAAATCAAAAAGCGGACATTCATCCCCTTATTATTACTGGCTGATGAATCTATCGATAAGATTTATGAATATTTACCTAACGGTGACCTGTATTATCTCGAAGATTCATCTGGGAATGTAGTGGGTGTTATTGTTATGACCAAAATTAATCAAGATACAATGGAAATAAAAAACGTCGCCATCAAAAAAGAACAACAGGGTCAAGGGTTAGGAAAGAGGATCATCTCATTAACGCTCGAACAATATAAGGAACAAGAGTATCATCATTTCATCGTAGGAACGGCTAATTCGAGTATTGATAATTTAGCTTTCTACCAAAAGCTTGGTTTCCGGCTATACGATATAAAAAAAGATTTTTTTCGGTCGTATCCAGAGGAAATCTGAGAGAACGGAATATAGGCGATCGACATGATCATGCTAGAGAAAAATGAGTGATCCACATTATAAATGGAAAGGAATACATGTGAACTCCTCTATGCGAAAGAGTAGCACAAAGAATTATGATGTATGTGCTGAGGCGTTTGGTGTTAGAAAAATGACTTTAAAAATGACTTTATTGTAGTTTTTATAAGACAGTGAAAACCCGGTCCCTCTGCAAAAGGGACCGGGTCAATTGTTTTATTTTGATGGTTTGAAGACCATTGTCGCTTCCACTGCTTTTTGCCATCCGGCATAGCGTTGTTCACGATCGTCTTCTTTCATCTCTGGTTTGAACTGGTGATCCAGCTTCCATTGTTTTTTGATCTCCGCTTTATCTTTCCAGTAACCAACAGCTAATCCAGCAAGGTAGGCTGCACCAAGTGCTGTCGTTTCGTTGATTTCTGGACGATCGACAGGAACGCCGAGGATGTCCGATTGGAACTGCATCAAGAAGTTGTTCGCTACTGCACCACCGTCGACACGAAGTGTCTTCAGTTCGATACCAGAATCTTGTTCCATCGCTGTCAACACATCGCGTGTTTGATAAGCGAGTGATTCAAGCGTTGCACGAACGAAGTGTTCCTTATCTGTTCCGCGTGTTAATCCGAAGATTGCTCCGCGTACATCTGAATCCCAGTATGGCGCACCAAGACCAACGAAGGCAGGAACGACATAAACACCGTCTGTTGAGTCGACTTTCGTTGCGTAACCTTCTGAATCTTTCGCATTTTTCAGCGTACGGAGTCCATCACGGAGCCACTGGATCGCAGAACCAGCGACGAAAATAGAACCTTCCAGCGCATATTCCACTTTTCCATCGACGCCCCAAGCGATCGTCGTCAAGAGTCCATGATCAGAAGAAACGGCTTTCTCGCCTGTGTTCATGAGCATGAAGCAACCTGTTCCGTATGTGTTTTTCCCTTCACCCGCTTCGAAGCACGTTTGACCGAAGAGTGCTGCTTGTTGGTCACCCGCAATACCAGCGATTGGCACTTCGTAACCGAAGAAGTGATACGGTACCGTTTTGTCGTAGACTTCACTCGACTGACGAACTTCTGGCAACATGGAAGCAGGAACACCGAGGATATCGAGTAACTCTTCATCCCATTTTTGTTCGTAGATGTTATACATCAATGTTCGTGAAGCGTTCGTGTAGTCCGTGATGTGCGTTTTTCCACCAGACAGTTTCCAAACGAGCCACGTATCGATCGTACCGAAGAGCAATTCACCGTTCTCTGCTTGCTCACGTGCACCTTCGACATTGTCGAGGATCCATTTAACTTTTGTGCCAGAGAAGTAGGCATCAATCAGAAGTCCTGTTTTGTCGCGGAACTTCTGGTTCAAACCTTGTTCTTTTAAGTCGTCACAGATACCAGACGTTTGACGCGATTGCCAAACGAGTGCGTGATAGACCGGTCTGCCTGTTTCTTTGTTCCAGACAACTGTTGTTTCACGTTGGTTCGTGATGCCGATTCCGGCGATTTGCTCAGGTTTGATATCTGCTGTCCCGAGTGCTTCGGCCATGACGGCAAGAATCGAACCCCAGATTTCGTTTGCATCATGCTCGACCCAGCCTGGTTGTGGGAAGTACTGTTTGAATTCCCGTTGTGCCGAGTTGACGATTTTCCCATCGTGATCGAAGATGATCGCACGTGAGCTTGTCGTACCTTGGTCGAGTGCTAGGATATACTTGTTTTCCATTTCGAAATCCCCCTTGAGCGGTATGTGTTAGTGAGATGTGATCTTAGTAGATCAATTGATAGATGAACACGGCAATCGCTCCACCGATGATCGGACCGACGACAGGAATCCATGAATAGCCCCAGTCAGATGAACCTTTATTCGGAATCGGTAGGATAGCGTGCGCGATACGCGGTCCAAGGTCACGAGCCGGGTTGATGGCATACCCTGTTGTACCACCGAGCGAGAGACCGATGACGACGACGAGTAAACCGACGATGAGTGGTTTTAAGCCATCTCCGAACGTTGTTAAACCAAGTGCCAAGATACCGAAGACGAGAACAAATGTCCCGATGATCTCAGAAATCAAGTTCGACGGCGTATGACGAATCGCTGGACCTGTTGCGAACACACCGAGTTTTGCAGCTTGATCATCAGTCGCTTCAAAATGTTTCATGTAATGAAGCCAAACGAGAATGGCGCCGATGAAAGCTCCGACAAGTTGTCCGGCAATGTAGATCGGAACGTCTGCCCACGGTAGGTCAGAGTTCAAAGCAAGTGCAATCGTCAATGCGGGGTTCAAGTGTGCTCCACTTTCAGCAGCGACGAATGCTGCTGTCATGACGGCAAGACCCCAAGCGAATGTGATGACGATCCATCCGCTGTTTTCCGATTTCGTCTTTTTCAAGACGACACCGGCGACGACTCCATCCCCGAGCAGGATGAGGATCATCGTACCGATCATTTCCAATACAAAGTTATTCATGCAAAAACCCTCCCTTTGGATTAAAGCAGATAATGGCCTTTCTACTTTAAATTACTCCGAATTGAGAACGTTTTCAATACATATAATTGAAATATAGGAATGGAAATTTTTTATTTTGATGTTTAAAGATACGAAAAAGTGGATAAGAAAACACCTCATTCTGCTTGCAAGCAAGCAAAAGAGGTGTTACCGACGACGTTTTTTTCTTTTTTTAGGTCGAAACCAACTGCTGGAATAATCTAGTAGGATATGAATCGTACTTGCCACCATGATACCGACGACGAATGCAGGCAAGGAAGCGAACCACGAATCAATCGTAGCAGAATCAAGAATCTGAAAGTACAAACTTAGAAACAGCAGTGGAATCAGAATAGCAGCACTATAAAGAAGTCGGATGATGTCTCCGATGATCAGTCCATGCGACCAGATCGAGCGGTGGGGCATGATTTTGACGTACGGCATCCAAAGGACTCGAAATGGTCCAAAGCGATAATACGGTTCTGACTTTAAATCGAGGTCGGGTGACAACCAAAGGGTACCGACAGCGATACCGATGGCGGTTGGTAACCAATCGGTTTGTTGCGTTGCGACCGAATACGCAACGTAACCCGTCAGTGCGACGGTATTGACGGTATCATGTACATTTCCTGAAGGCATGAAAAAAGACCAGTCGCGACTGGTCCCTCCGTCAATGAATCGTCCGATACACGCCGATTACCTTACCAAGAATGGAGACATTATCGAAATACATCGGATCCATCGAGTCATTTTCTGGTTGTAGACGTACCTGTTGATCTTCTAAGAAGAACCGTTTCACCGTCGCTTCACTATCTTCGGTCATAGCTACGACGATTTCTCCGTTTTCTGCTGTGTTTTGTTGGCGCACGATGACACGATCGCCGTCAAGAATACCTGCGTTAATCATCGATTCACCATCGATCGTCAACATGAAGACCGTCTCATTTCCTACATAATGTGCAGGGAGCGGGAACTGTTCTTCGATGTTTTCAATCGCTGTAATCGGAAGACCCGCTGTGACTTTCCCGATGACGGGAACATGGACGATGGCTTCCGTGATTTCTTCAGGCTTATCAAGCAATATCTCAATCGCACGTGGTTTCGTCGGGTCACGGCGAATCATTCCCCGTTTCTCGAGTCGATCCAAATGACCGTGTACCGTCGAGCTAGACGCGAGTCCGACTGCTTCTCCGATTTCACGAACTGATGGTGGATACCCCTTCAGTTTCACTTCAGAGACGATGTAGTCGAGAATCTCTTGTTGGCGCTTAGACATTTTCCGCATACGAATTGCCACCTCTTTCTGGATTGAAGTTTGAAATGTAAGAATATATGTTTCTAGATTCACTATAACATAGAACAAATGAGCGTACAAACAATTGTTCGACATTTTGTGTTGACCGAACACGGGTTCTGTGTTTATTATGAGTTATGCGAACAATTGTTCCGCGAACATTTATTCTAACTCATTCATTTCATATTTGGAGGGATTCATGATGATTCATACGATTCGTACTCATGCTTTTTCAATTCTCTTCTATGCATTAAGTATTGCCTTCGTGATCTTTTTACTCACACCACGCCCGGATGAAAAGGTAGCGCAACTGATGACCGCTTCCGTTACGGTCGATGAGAACGCTACAGTCGAACAAATTGCTGAAGTCTACAATGATGGTTCGATGTCAGATGAAGAATACGTCAACTGGTTGATCAAAAATAATGATGTCGAGACAAAACACGTCATCTCAAAAAGCAAAATCGTTGTACCAATCGCACAACAATGACAAAATGGAAAAGTTGTGAAAGAACGAACAGGGATGTGAGGTACGATGAAGGTCGTGATTTATTGTCGGGTGTCGACCGAAAAAGAAGCACAAGATAGTTCGATTGAACGCCAACGGATGGAGCTTTCCAAGGTCGCGTCTCAAAAGGGCTTTGATGTCGTGGATGTCGTCTCTGAAAAAGAGAGTGGATATGACGTTGATCGGGAAGGAATGCTGACGGTTCTTGACCATGTGACACGTGATGCGGTAGATGCGGTCCTCGTGACAGATGACACACGGATTGGTCGAGGGAATGCGAAAATCGCTATTTTGCACACGTTTAAGAAGCACGGTGTTCGGTTGATGACACTTGATTCCGATGGAGAATACCAGCTTGCGGATGCAGAAGCAATGGTCCTTGAGATTGTCTCACTGGTGGAAGAATATCAACGGAAACTGCATAACGCAAAAATTGCGCGCGGCATGCGGCGAGCTGTTGAACAAGGCTTTCGCCCGGAACGAAATCTGAATCGCCAAGGAGAGAACGCTGGGCGTAGTCGAAAGGACGTACCGATCGAAGAAATCGTACGTCTTCGAGAGCTCGGACTGACGTTTTCAGATATCGCCATCACCTTGCGTGGGATGGGACATGATATTTCAAAAGCAACGGTCAATCGTCGATATCTTGAATACCGCGAACTGACACCTAGCCCGGAATGAAGAGCAAGTTACCCGTCGACTGACGCGGTTAACTTGCTTTTTTTTATAGCCTCTTTTAAAGTAAGGATACAATTGAACAACTCAAGTTTGAGTCGTACAGAAAGAGGGATTCCATGTTATCACAAGAACAATTAGATCGAATCAATGCATTAGCGAATAAATCAAAAGTCGAGCCGTTATCAGAAGCCGAAACGGCAGAGCAAAAAAGAGTTACGTGCAGCGTATCTCGCAGCATTCCGTGGATCGTTCAAAAACCAACTCATGGGCATGAAAATCGTCGATGAAGAAGGAACGGACGTAACACCAGAGAAATTGAAACAAGCACAAGAAGAAGAACGGAATAAACAATAATCGTTTATTTCTTCTATAGTAAGGAAGAGGTCCCCAATCGGTGGATCTCTTTTTTGTTAGATTGGTTAGATAGGAAACATTGTACGATAGCAATACATCTTAATAGAGATCTTTCATCGATTCATACATCCTGTATGAGTCGGAAGAACGGCTATAGATAGCGCATTCATTTTAATGTGACATACTATTTAGAAAAGTTGTATCACATTTGAGAGTGTGCTAAAATGAGTAGGAATTTGTGAAAAAGAGAGAGGATGATTGTTTTGACGAACATGACGACAGTAGAACAATTAGCAATTAATACGATTCGTACCTTATCGATTGATGCCGTACAAAAGGCGAACTCGGGTCACCCAGGGATGCCAATGGGAGCAGCGCCGATGGCATTCTCGCTTTGGGCGGATCATATGAACCACAACCCTAAAAATCCAGAATGGTTCAACCGCGACCGTTTTGTACTTTCAGCCGGACACGGTTCGATGCTTCTCTACTCACTCCTCCACCTATCGGGATATGATCTATCAATGGATGATCTTAAATCATTCCGTCAATGGGGATCAAAAACACCAGGTCACCCGGAATACCGTCACACGGCTGGTGTAGACGCAACGACAGGTCCACTTGGTCAAGGGATTGCAATGGCAGTTGGTATGGCGATGGCAGAGCGTCATCTTGAAGCAAAATACAACCGTGACGATCTCAACGTCGTCGATCACTTCACATACGGAATCTGTGGAGACGGAGACTTGATGGAAGGTGTCTCAGCTGAAGCGGCTTCACTCGCAGGTCACCTTGGTCTTGGTAAATTGGTCGTATTGTATGATTCAAACGATATCTCACTTGATGGCGATCTCGATAAATCATTCTCTGAAAACGTCCAGAAGCGCTTCGAAGCGTACAACTGGCAAGTCATTCGCGTAGAAGACGGAACGGATATCGATTCGATTTCGAAAGCAATCGCGGCGGCACAAGCAGAGACGACAAAACCAACATTGATCGAAGTCAAGACAGTCATCGGTTTCGGTTCACCGAACAAATCAGGTAAATCGGCTTCTCACGGTGCACCACTCGGTGAAGCGGAAATCAAATTAACGAAAGCAAGCTACATTTGGGATCACGAAGAGTTCTACGTGCCTGAAGAAGTTAAGTCATTGTTTGACGAGCGGATCGTCCAACGTGGTGCTTCTGCAGAAGACGCATGGAACGAGACGATGAAACAATACGAAGCAGCTCATCCAGAATTGCATGCTGAACTCGTTCGCGCGATCGCAAACGAATTGCCAAGCAACTGGGAAGCAGATCTTCCGACGTACGACTTGTCATCGAAAAAAGCGACACGCCAAACGAGCGGTGAAGTCTTGAATGGTCTTGCGAAGAACGTTCCGACATTGTTCGGTGGTTCAGCTGACCTTGCAGGATCGAATAACACGATGCTCAAAGGCGAAGCAGATTTCGATATCGAACCAAGCGGTCGTAACATCTGGTTCGGTGTACGTGAATTCGCAATGGCTGCGGCTGTCAACGGTATGGCACTTCACGGCGGCGTCATTCCTTACGGCGCGACATTCTTCGTCTTCTCGGATTACCTCCGTCCAGCGGTTCGTCTTGCTGCGTTAATGGGACTTCCATCAATCTTCGTCTTGACGCACGATTCGATTGCTGTTGGTGAAGATGGTCCAACACACGAGCCAGTCGAACACTTGATGAGTTTCCGTGCAATGCCGAACGTCACGATTTACCGTCCTGCAGACGGAAAAGAGACGATCGCAGCATGGAAAACAGCGGTTCAAGCGAAAGACAAACCGACACTTCTGGTCTTGACACGTCAAGGTCTTCCTGAACTTGAAGGTACGACGACAGAGGGCGCTGAAAAAGGTGGTTATGTCATCGCTGGTGATGTGACGAAAGCTGATACACTCTTGCTCGGTACAGGTTCAGAAGTTCACCTTCTTGTCGAAGCACAAAAAGAACTTGGTGAGTCAGCAGCTGTCGTTTCTCTTCCATCATGGGAAGTATTCGAAGCACAGTCAGCAGAGTACAAAGAATCAGTTCTTCCAAAACACATCACGAAGCGTGTCGCAATCGAAGCAGGCGCTTCACTCGGTTGGTACAAATATGTAGGAACAGAAGGACAAGTCATCGGAATCGATCGTTTCGGCGCATCTGCTCCTGGGGACTTCCTCTTGAAAGAATACGGCATGTCTGTTGAAAACGTATTAGCAACAGTCAAGCAACTCGGATAATCACTTCCGGAGAAAACGGGTCCGATCTTACGTCGGGCTCGTTTTTCATCTATTATCATCTATGCAAACAATTGGAATTATAGTATAGTAAAAAGCGACGTTTTAAGTTAGAGGAGGAAGCAACTTGGCTACATGGATTTGGATTTTAATTGCCCTTCTTTGCTTGGTAGCAGGTGTCGCCCTTGGTTTCTATATCGCTCGTCGATACATGATGAACTACTTGGAGCAAAACCCACCAATCAACGAAGATATGATTAAGACATTGATGATGCAAATGGGTCAAAAGCCATCACAAAAGAAAGTCAACCAAGTGATGCGTTCAATGAGTGGTTCAATGAAATCACCTAAAAAATAAGCTGTACGAAAGGGGACCGAATGGTCTCCTTTTTGTTTGCTATTTTTTAGAAAGAGAACTAATCTAAAATGTGAGACTATTTCAAATAATCATAGGATTTAAAAAAGGGGGGAGACTTGAATGGGAGTCTTCAGGAAACTCGGTTGGTTTTTCCGACGAGAATGGAAAGCGTATAGTCTTGGGGTCGTCAGTTTGATTTTTGTGGCAGCGTTAGAACTCATTCCACCGAAGATCATCGGGACGACAGTCAACGGTCTGAGTGAGGGAAGCTTGACGAAAGATGATTTGATTCGTCTCGCAGGTACATTGTTGCTCATCGGGGTCGCGACGTACATCATTCGTTATTTTTGGCGTTTTTATATCTTTGGGGCATCGATTCGTCTCGGTCGATTATTACGCAGCCAACTGTATGGGCATTTTTCAGACTTAGATCAATCGTTCTATAAGAAATACCGGAGCGGGGATTTGATGGCGCATGCGACAAACGACGTACAAGCGGTATCGATGACAGCGGGTGCCGGTATTCTAACACTCGTCGACTCGGTGACGATGGGGAGCTTTGTCATTATCACGATGGTCACGACGATCAGTTGGAAGTTGACGCTCGTATCACTCCTACCGATGCCGCTGATGGTCTATTTGACATCACGTTACGGTAAGATGTTGCATTCGCGTTTTCATGACGCACAGGAAGCCTTCTCCGATTTGAACGATAAGGTCGCGGAAAGCATTAGTGGTGTCCGTGTTTTAAAGGCAACAGGAGAAGTCGAGTCTGATGTACAGACGTTTACGGATCTATCGGATGACGTCGTCCAAAAGAACCGTCGTGTCGCAAAAATCGATGCTTTATTTGACCCGACGATTTTTGGATTAGTCGGTCTATCGTACATCATCGCTGTCGGATATGGTGCTTACTTATTACAACAAGGTGAAATCCGAATCGGTGACATTGTCTCATTCACTACATATCTTGGTTTATTGACATGGCCGATGCTCGCCTTCGGTTGGTTGTTCAACATCGTCGAACGGGGTCGTGCTTCTTACGATCGGATCGAGCGGATGCTTGCGATCGAACCGGAAATTAAAGACGCGAAGGAAGCAGCAACGAGTGTTTCCTCACCAGAACTCCACGTTGGGATTGAGCGTTTCATCTATGATACGCAACCGGTCTTACAAGACATCGATGTGACGTTGGAGCCCGGTAAATCGCTCGGCATCGTCGGGAAGACGGGTGCCGGGAAATCGACGTTCGTTCGCTTATTGTCTCGCGAATACGACGTCAAACAAGGCGCCATCACGATTGGTGGACGAGACATCAAACAATTGACACGTGACACCGTCCGTCGTCAAGTAGCGATTGTTCCACAGGATCATTTCTTATTCTCCGCGTCGATTGCCGACAATATTGCCTTTGCAAAACCGGATGCATCAATGGAAGACATCATGGAAGCGGCACGTATTGCAGCAGTCCATGATGATATTCTCGGGTTTAAGGAAGGGTACGCGACGATGGTCGGGGAGCGTGGGGTGACGTTATCCGGCGGTCAAAAACAACGGATCTCGATTGCCCGGGCATTATTAGCAGACTGTCCGATTTTAGTGCTCGATGATGCCTTGTCAGCGGTCGATGCTAAAACCGAGGAAGCGATCATCCATCACTTCCGCACGGCGGATCACGATCAGGCACAAATCATCGTTGCCCATCGCCTGTCGGCTGTGTCGCATACCGATGAGATCATCGTCCTTGAAGACGGTCGGATCATCGAACGAGGCACACATGAGCAATTACTCGCTCATGACGGTTGGTATAAAGAGACGTACGATCGCCAGCAACTAGAATCACTTGTCGAACAAGGAGGGCGTTCCGAATGAATCATGATATCAATGAAAAAGCCGTCCTGAAGCGATTGCTTGATTTCGTCAAACCGTTCAAAAAGCAAGTCAGCATCGCCTTCATCCTGCTGTTCATCACGACAGCAGCAAAACTCGGGGGACCGTATCTCGTCAAGATTTTCATTGATGAATACGTCGCACCGGGTATGTATCCAGTACAGGAAGTCGCACTCTTGTTTACAGCGTACTTGTTACTGCATACGACAGGGATCATCGTCGATTACTTGCAGGCGTTCGAATTCCAAAAGATTGCACTGCAAGTCATTCAACGCTTACGCATTGATGTGTTCCGTCATGTCATGCACCTACGGCTTGCCTATTTTGACCGGACGCCTGCCGGAGTGCTCGTGTCCCGGATCACGAACGATACGGAAGCAATCAAGGAGCTCTACATCGGTGTCTTGTCGACATTCGTACAAAGCGGTGTTCAGTTGATTGGAACATATATCTTCCTCTATCTACTAGAGCCGCGACTCGCGACGATTGCATTACTGTTGTTACCATTGTTTTATTTCATCATTTGGATTTACCGAAAGTATTCGACGAAGTATTACGCGGAAGTCCGCGATTTACTATCGAAAATCAATGCCCAACTGAACGAATCCATTAACGGGATGGCGATCATTCAACAATTCCGCCAAGAAAAACGCTTGATGGCAGAATTCGAGGAGACGAACGTTGCCCACCAGAATGGACGTTATAAGAACTTGAAGCTCGATAGTTGGTTACTGCGACCAATCATTGAATTGTTACTCGCCATTTCAATTGCGACACTCGTGACGTATTTCGGTGTCCTATCGTTCTCACAAACGGTCCAAGTCGGTGTCGTCTATGCCTTCATCAGCTACATGGAGCGGATTTTCCAACCGGTTCAGCAAATCATGCAACGGTTGTCCGAGTTCCAACAAGCTGTCGTCTCAGCAGACCGTGTATTCAAGGTCCTCGATACGGATGAGCCAGAACCAACGAAACAGCTCGAAGGGGAGGCACGCGTATCGGAAGGACATATCGTCTTTGAAAACGTTCGCTTTAGCTATGACGGAGAAAAAGACGTCTTAAAAGGGATTTCGTTCGAGGCGAAAAAAGGACAGACGATCGCGCTCGTTGGTCATACGGGAAGTGGGAAAAGTTCGATCATTAACATCTTGATGCGTTTTTACGCGTACCAATCGGGTCGGATCTTGATCGATGGTCAACCGCTCGAGCAGTTATCGGAAGAAGAACTACGACAGCACGTCGGACTCGTGTTGCAAGATTCATTCTTGTTCACGGGAACGGTCGCTGATAACATTCGATTATTCGATAGTTCGATTTCCTTTGATCGTGTCGAAGCGGCTGCCAAATTCGTACAAGCCGACGGATTCATCAATCAACTGGACCAGCAATATGATAGTCCCGTTGCGGAACGGGGCGCGACGTTCTCAGCTGGAGAACGTCAGTTGATCTCCTTCGCACGCACGATGGCGCGAGATCCGAAAATCCTGATTCTCGACGAAGCGACGAGTTCGATTGATACGGAGACGGAAGAAAAAGTTCAAGTTGCACTTGAACGGATGCGTCAAGGACGGACGACGATTGCCATTGCTCACCGTCTATCAACGATTCAAGATGCTGATTTGATTCTTGTATTGCATCAAGGAGAAGTGATCGAGCAAGGCAATCACCAAGAATTGATTGCGCAAGATGGTCTGTATAAAAAGATGTACCAGTTGCAATCCGGTCATGTCACGGTTTCTTAAAAAATAGACATAAAAAAAGCCTGCCAGGCGATCTCGCCCGGCAGGTTGTTTGTTTTGATTAGTAGACTGTGACTGTGACGTTTTGGCGTCCCCAGTTGAGTGCTTCTTGTTGTGAACCAACGAGAAGGTCAAGTTTGTTACCTTGGATTGCGCCACCACGGTCGAGTACGATTGCTTCACCAATGCCTTCGATGTGCATACGTGTACCGATTGGGTATTGTGAAGAAGCTGCTACGATACGCATACCATTGTACGTGATCGTATTTGTAACGTCATAACCGCTTGCTGTCAACGCACGACCGTTGTAGAGTTGGCTACCGTTGTTAGACGGGTCGTTCGTGTAAGCAGTGACGTTCATTGTCACTTTCGTACCTGATTTTGCAGGTGTCGATTGTTTTGTTGCAGTTGCTGGTTTAGCAGCTGCTTTTGGTGCTGGCTTCGCAGCTGGTTTAGCAGCTGGTTGTGCTTGTGCTGCTGGTGCTTTCGATACGCCAGCGAGTGAAGTGTAGTCGCTGTGTACGTAGCGTGTTTTACCATCGATTGTTGTTTTGATCCATGCACCGACTTTACCTTCTACGTTGACTTTTTCGCCTTTGTAGAGGTTACCGACATCTTTCGAGCTTGTCGTTGGTTGTGTGCGGACGTTTAGTACTGCCGTAGTAACTGTCGCTTTTTTAAAGTCGAATGAGCCTGCTGCAGACGTATACGCGCCATGAACATAACGTTTTTGACCGTTAATGTGTGTTTGGATCCATGCGCCAGAACGTCCTTCGACATTTAATGTTTGACCTTTATATACATTGCCTACGTCTGCTGATGCAGTTGTAGGTGCTGTGCGTACGTTGAGTACTGGTGTATTTACTGTTACCGTTTCTGAGGCAGCCTCTGTCTCTTGGGCAAATCCTACTGATAGAGCTGTTGCTGCAAGACCGGCAGCGAAAACTGCTTTTTTCATTATTGATGTCCTCCTGACATATGCTGTGTTTACTGTTCCTACTTTACACGGCAAAACTGACCTGTGCGTTTACAGGTCAATGTCATTCGAGTTACAAACCGGGCTATTGTGACAACGAGATTGCAAAAGGTCGGTTTTTGTCATCGATAGGACATACTGATTATGAAAAACGGATGTTTATAGGTCTTTTGGATTACTTTTGCTGAAAGATTCGCACAATTCAACAGAAAAAAGTCTTAAAAATAGAAACTATGTCATCCTTCTATCGTCTATTGATGAAAAAGTGAAATGGAGGATACGCAGATCAATACTTGACGATCGTCGTCACGCCGAACGCTGTCAGGTAAGAACGATGGAACAATTCCTGCATCCAATCTTTAGCGGAAAGCTGAAACGTGCCGTGAATCGTTTGGTACGTTCGCTGTCGAATATTGATTTCAATCGGCTCTAGTAAGGGGACGGATGGTAGATGGTCATGCATGCTGTCATTTTGATTTTCAATATAAAGCAACTCGAGGACATCTCCTTCTTCCATATAATGCTGTAAGTAAATCATGAACTCCCACTGATCAGCACCTTCGATCGTGTACAGGTAAGGCATCGTGAACCTTCCTCGCTTCAATGATACGTATTCAATCGCTTCGACTTCATGTACGTATAATTGGGGGAGATCGTCAGGCATATAGAGGAGACGAGAACTAGCAATGAATGTAAGAGCGGACATAAAGCACCTCCATCAGAAATAAGAAACCATAAAAAAGTCAGCATTCGCACTCGAATGCTGACCAGATCGTGCATTAAGATAAAAGCGGTTCATTCGAACCGTGAATGGTATAGTTTTGGACGATGCGTGAATATTCTAAAAGCAAGACATCGAGTTCATGACTAAGTTGTAGAACACGCGGGGAGGTAAAGCTGGACTGGTCAGCTTGATGATATAGTTCGCTACGTTTGGCTTCGATCGCTAACGTCAATAGTTGTTGTGTCGTCATAGCAGTCTCCCTTACATTGGTGTCGTATCCATATTCTAGCAAGTCCATTTACTAGGTGCAACGAGATTTCAGTAAAATCGACGAAATGTAATTTTTTTGTAATTTTGGCGGACACGAATCTTTTGCAACTTTCTGTGAGATAATAGGTGCTAAATGCAGAGGAGTTTGGCAAAATAGAGGAGGAACTTCTTCTATAGTAGTAAAGGAAAGGGGATGCTCATGATGGAGCTCTCGTTATGGTTAGCGTTTGGAGCAGGATTGTTATCTTTCGTCTCTCCGTGTACGCTACCACTGTATCCTGTGTTTCTTTCATACATCACAGGCGTGGCGGTAACGGATTTAAAAGAACGGGGCGTACGAGAAAAGCGATCCTTGTTTCATACGTTAGCGTTCCTCGTTGGTTTTGCGATGGTATTCGTTGTACTCGGTTTATCGACATCGTTATTCGCAGATGTCTTTATCACCTATCGGGATACGTTACGGATGGTTGGGGCGCTCGTCATCTTCGTCTTCGGGATTGTTCTCGTCGGATTATGGCAACCGACATTCTTGATGCGTGAAAAGAAACTGAATCTCGGGGAACGAAAAGGAGGATACGTCGGAACGGTACTCGTCGGAATCGGTTTTGCAGCCGGTTGGACACCGTGTACAGGTCCGATTCTCGCAGGAGTCATCGGATTAGCTGCGACCAATCCAAGTCAAGGTATGTTCTACATGCTTGCTTACGTACTTGGGTTCTCAATTCCTTTCTTATTAATGGCGTTCTTCGTCGGTCGTTCGCGCTTGTTCGTGCAGTATAGTCTGAAATTAACGAAATTCGGGGGAGCCTTGATGATGGTCTTCGGAGTCATGCTGTATTTTGATGGCTTGAGTAAATTCGCAGCATGGATGAGTGACATCGTCGGATTCACTGGATTTTAATCAAGGAAGTGATCGGATGATTTGGATATCAACTGGGGTAGCGCTCGTCATGGGATTGCTGATCAGCTTCATTCGTGTGAAGGCATCAGCAAAACCGACGAATGCTAAAAAAATCTTGATCCCGCCCTTTGCGATGTCGACGGGGATGCTACAGTTTTTATACCCGGCATCCCGTCTGACATGGACGGAAGTGGCGGAAGCATTGCTCATTGGAGCCATCTTCAGCATCTTTTTGATCAAGACATCCAATTTTTATGAAGCAGAAGGGCAAATTTATTTGCAACGTTCGAAAGCTTTTTTCATCGTCTTATTCGGTATCTTATTCATTCGGACGGTTGCGAAGTTCTTCATCGGCGGGCAGATTGATATTTTCGAAACGGGCGGCATTTTTTATCTCGTCGCTTTTGGAATGATCGTCCCTTGGCGCTTCGCGATGTATTTGAAATACAAACGAGTCAAGTCGGGCACCGTACCGGTCGCTCACTTACCTCACTAAAAAAACCGCTGAAGGTGACTTCGGCGGTTTTTCGTGCATCTTTCAATTTTGGAAGTATAATGCGTAGTCTCGCCAGTCGATAGCGTGCTCCGTTAGTGCTTTTTTCAAGAATTTATGATCGCGTTTCGGCGTAGCGGAAATATATCCTTTGACAACCAGTTCAGATGTCATCTCTGTCGCTTGTTCCTCAAGTGCGAACTGTCCGATCCGCCCGGCAATCTTGCGGCGTGCGACATCGCGAAATGCCGATGGAACCGGCATGACGAGAGCGTTCAACAATTCCATCGTCTCATCCGTCCAAAGATGTCGTGTCTGGTCGATGTATTCATCTTCCCAGTCCATCATCGATTTACCGTCTTCTTTCGGTAACTTTTTGAGGAACTTCCGGAACATGAAAAACCCGCCAATTGCCATGAGTGTAATCATGATAAAGCCCCAGAGCAGAATCCCGTTCATGAACCATTCCATGCGCGACTCATCCCCCTTTCACATCAAATATAGATTAGCATAAATCAGGTGGACGTGCTATGATGAATGACGGAGAAAGTGAGGCGAAAGAATGCTGCAACCATACGTACAATTGGACGAGACCGGACAGCCCCGTAAAGGTGTCTTACCTGAAACAGCGGACGGTCGGATCGTTGAATTCTATTATGATACGAAGGGCGAAGAGATCACGGTCATCTTCGTCACCGTTCCGGCAGAAGATGCGAGCCGGAAGCGTGCGTTTACGGTCGGGAAAACGTTCAAGACGGTCTCGACACTCGAAGACTTCACGTTACTTCACTATGAATGGGAAAATGACCAGATTTTCGCAACACTTGAGATGTTCGCGGATGGGTCGAAACGTCAAATCGACGCTTCGAGATTGCTCGACTATTAAAAAAGAAGGAGATGCGGATTGCCGCGTCTCCTTCTTTTATTATTCAGGAAATATGAAGTCGGATGACCTCGTCATGCAGTTCCACCTGACCACCGATCGGGAACGTGAATAAAGGACTCGTATGTCCGAAGTCGACATTCGCAAGCACTGGTACGTGCTCTAGGAATGGATAGAGCGAAATCAGATATCGCAGATGCTCTTCCGTCATCTTCGTTGCGAGTTGGAAGCGCCCGAAGACGATCCCGCGAACCGTCTCCGCACCTGGTTGCGCCATCAACGAGGCGAAATCACGGGCAAACGTCGCTGGATGGACTTCGTAATCGTCTTCAAGGAATAAGATCGCATCCCGTAAATCAGGGAAGTGCGGTGTGCCTTGCAGAAGGTTCAACGTACAAAGGTTTCCACCAATCAGTCGACCGCTCGCTTGTCCCGGCGATAAGAGAAGTGGACCTTTATTCGGTAACGTGATGACGTGTCCACGATCAGAATCCCGCCAATGGACAGAGGGCTTAATCGTAACGGGTTCTGTTCCAAACAATACTTGCTTGAAGTAATCGATCGTATAGGCATCACGATCCCGGAAAGCCCGTAACATCGGTCCGGAGTAAGTGATTAATCCGGTATTCGTTAGAATAGCATGACTGAGTGCTGTGATATCGGAGAAGCCACAAAGAATCTTCGGATGTGTCCGAATCAATTCGTAGTCGAGTAAGTCGACAAGTTCATTTGTACTGAACCCACCACGAACGCACAGAATCGCATCGACGTTTGGATCAGCGAATGCAGCATGAAGGTCTGCGACGCGTAACTCAGGATCACTGGAACCGAACGGATTGATGGCACGTGCATGTTGACTGATCGAGACACGTAACCCGAGTGATTCGAGCGTCTGGATCGCACCATCGATGATCTTCATCTCGACCGTCGAGAGGCTAGAAGCGGGTGCGATTAAACGAACATGTGAACCATCCGTTAATTTTTTCGGCGTTAACGTTGGCAGGTGGGCGGCGATGATTTCTAACCGGTTACCGAAGGGATCAGCTGTGAAGAAACGACGACGTGGCGCAAGGCGGGTGTCATGCTCAACCGGATAACCGGCAGCTTGAAGAGCATCGCTCAACGCTTCGAACGCAGCGACGGTTAATCCAGGGTGCGCTTTTTTAGCAGGAACGAATGGATCCTCGATTCCGAGATGAAGTGCTACACCATGATCTTCGAACCAAACACCACCACTAGCTTGAACACCAGCGGGTTTTTCGACTTCCTTCATATGTAAAAGCCCGGCATAAAATGCACGGGCGCGATCTTCTTCGTTTTTCGGCATAGCGAGCTGGACATGATCTAACATGAAGACACTTCCTTTACGAATGAGATTCAGGCAACGAACTGGGTGATTCGTTTCAATTCACGTTCGACGAGGTTCAAGTAGAAGACACCTTCGATCCGGCGATCGAGGGATTGTGCGATCTCATACAGATTCGTCCGCAGCGCTGCGAGATACGACGCTTCCTCACCAAGAGATTGCCGATGAGCAAATGCATAGTGAGCGAGTAAGAACTGAAGATACCCACGGTCGGTCAAGAACGGAATCAATTGTTTTTTCTCTTCCATCGACCACGTATAGTTCGTATCGTAATACATCTTCGCATACAGGTGGTACGGCTCGTCACCGCCTGTAAAGAGGGTTTCACTCCGTTTGACTTCTTCGATCAAGCGTTCGCTCCAATCGAAGCGTTCTTTTTTGCGACTGAGGAACAACGGTAGGATGTATGGATGAGCCTGATCCGGCATCCGCGAGCAACCGCGTTCATGCCGCAGTGCTGCATAAAGTAGCAAGGCACGATCTTCGAAGCCACGTTCAATCGCATACGTCATTCGGCTGAATGCTTCACAAGATGGGCAATCACTGAGTTCGTCGCTTGGCGCGTCGATCCATTCTGATAAATAGTGATCGGCTTGTTCCTCGTCACCGAGTTTGCTGTAGACCATGAAGCTGATATAGTCACGTGTCCGAATAAAGCCATGCGCGTCACAGAAGTCGATGAAGCGATCAAGATCTTCTTCGAGAAGCGAGACCGTCACGTCTTCTTGTTCTGCCATATAGATCAAATAGGACTTGTAGTTCCAGTACAAATCAAGTTCTTGTTTTGGAGTCAGTGTCATCTCATCTTTTCGGATCCATTCCATCAAGAGCGTGAAGGACACGAGAAACGATCGGAAGTGTCCTAAATCAAATTGATTTTGTGAAAATGCCCATAAGGAGAGGAAGCGGAGTGAATCATCAGCTGTTTCCTCAAAGATGGCCCATAAGGCCTCACCGCGTGCAACGGAGGGTTCTTCTTCCTTTAAGCGAAGATATAAGAGATGGAGTTCTTCTTGAGGGTTCATCTGTACCCCTCCTTTCTTATATAAGTATACCACGAGCGTTTTGAGAAATCGCAATTGAGCGAGGATGGAATAAAAAAAGATTCCGAACCGGCTCAATCGCGGTTCGGAATCATTTCAAGTATTTGTGGATGAGTATCAGCTGTCGGATGTAGCAAATCATGTACTGTGTAACTATTGAGTACTTGATGGAACGCCGCAATGGCATCATCGAAGGCATCACGTGCCGGATTGAGCGAAGGGACCTCGTGAATGCCTTCTTGCGGATCGAGAAAATGAACGGTTGGTTCAAACAGTTGTACGACGTCACCGATATGAATTGCATCCGGAGGGCCTGCTAAGCGGAAACCACCTCCACGACCACGGACAGAATCAATCAGACCACTCTGTCCTAAACGATAGACTACTTTCATTAAATGATTCTTAGAAATGTCGTAACAATCCGCTACTTCCTGGATTCGGACTAAACGATCGGGGTGAGCTGCTGCGAACAGCAGGGACCGAATCGCGTAATCCGTATAACGTGTCATGCGCATTTTCATCACCTACTTAACACACATACTAGGGGGCGACGCAAGCATTATCAACTCTCAATGTGCAAAAAATAAGATGCATTTTACAGATTGTTTTTATGAGGCGATTATCGCATAATGGACGGTGAAAGGTAGGTTAAATTATGCATTTCGATCAGGCATTACACCTTTTGCAACAGCTCGGTCCATCGATGGAGCAAAAGGGATTGCGGATCGCGACGCGCTTCTATGACTCGCTCGAGGCGACGTATGAAGAAGAATTGCGCGCGCTTCGAGAAGCGGGGGCTCAGGATGGAACTCGCGCATTACGGATTTTACGCCTGAGTCAATTATTGAATCAGATTACTAACCAACATGAATCGAGTGAACTGTTTAAATTGATTTTATTGAACGAAATCAATCAGACGAAATCGTTTCTGCTGACATACCCGGACATCATCAGTCATGAAATTCTAAAAGCCATCCAGATCGAATATGCACTTGAAGAAGATGCACCGTTGCTTCAAGCATGGAGTATCGTCCATCATCAACTCGTCGATACGTGCCGGCATTTTTGTAAATACCGCCATGCTGAAAACTGGCGTCAACAAGATATTTTATTAATTGCTGAAGACCATCACCTCGGGTCCGTCATCGATGAAGCCCGGCATGCGCTCCTGAGCGGTCGCAAAACGACTTTATTACATGTATCGGCTGAGGAACTGGCGGAACGCATGTTAGCGAATGTCCTCTCTTTGACGACGAAAGGGATGGTCGTCCACCACATTCGTCAAGAAGGATGGGAACAGCAGATGCACGAGTTCCTGACGATGATCACAGCAAATGATCCGATCGTCTTCGTCAGTGGATCGACAAATTTCATTGAAGAAATCCAGCAACGACTTGATCCGTTACCGGTCCTGTTTGGTCCGTTCGTAGCGGCAAATCAATTACCCTCTTAATGAAAAAAGCGACGTGTAACGCTCTGACTGAAGTCGGAGCATGACACATCGCTTTTTTAGCTTTAAGCTGATTTCGTTAAACGCTTCGCACGTTGAATCGACCGGTCGAGTGCGAGATAGACTCCACCCGAGACGCAACAGAGTAATCCGATGAATGCTAAGGCAAAGTCACCTTTTCCGGAATCAAGGAACAAAGATCCGAGAAGCGGTGCGGTAACGCCGCCAATTAACCACTGAAGACTCGCAGCACCGTTATACGTTCCGCGAAGATGTTCTGGTGCAATCAAAGCGATGAACGTCATCTGGACAGGGGACATAATCATCTCACCAAGCGTATAGAACGCATAAATCGCAAGCAATACCGTTACGAGCACGACATAGTCTGTTCCGAGTGAGAACAGGTAGGACGGCACGAACGCGAGGAAAATCATACCGATGCCGAAAATCGATGCCCCGAGCAACATGACTTTTCCGAATGCTTTACCTGACAAACGAGCGGCGATCGGGAATTGGAATAAGACGACCATGATTCCGTTTAATGCCATCAAATAAGGGAAAGGATTTTGTTTCGTCGGCAAGCCCGGTAGTGCCTCCTTCAAGAAGACCGGTAACATGCTCTCAACGAGGGCAAATCCCATCGAGATGAAGACACCCGCACCGATGAAGATTAAAAAGACATGGTCCTTCCGTAACACGGTGAGTGGGGACACTTTGACTTCGTCTGTCTTTTCAATATACTCCGGTTTCGTTTCTTCGATGAAGAAGTAGAGAACGAGTCCGTACAGGAAAAAGACGAAAGCGGCAGAGTAGAAGATGAGTGAACGGTCGACGAACAAGACGGCACTTCCGAGCAGTGGACCGAATGCTGCCCCGACGTTATGCCCCATCCGCAATAGACCGAACGATTCGTTCAGGCGTTCTGGTGGCGTGACGTCAGCGACCATTGCGCTTGCAGCCGGATGGAACAGTGAACTGGATAAACCGAGCAGCGCGTTCAAAGCGAGAAGCGGTCCGAATGAATCGGCGAACGAGAAGCCGATTAGCGCAATGACATCCCCGATGATCGAGAGGACCATCAGTGGTTTTCGACCGAATTTATCAGCGAAATGACCACCGAGGACGGCGCCGACGAGTGACATGATCGGTCCGGTCGCCATGATGACACCGACCAAAAAGTAGGAATCGAGACGATCCGCATAATACAGAACTAAAAATGGTGCAATCATGAACATCATGATTCCCGTGATCGTTTCCCCGACGAACCGGATCCAGATGTTACGATCAAGCTGTTTGAGTGCGTTAAACATAGTGAAAACCCCTTATATTCCGTTTTTAGACAATAGAAAAGACGGATACGCACAAATATGGGCATACCCGTCCTAATATAAGAGGGCAGCATGTACGTATACGCATACGCACACCCTGCTTAATTAAAAATTAAACGATTGGGTGACGTACAGTTGTAGCCAATACAAAGACAGTGTGGACAGATGTCCGAGCTTGATAGAATACCATTGTACGTCTCCTCCTTCTGTAATAGTGAACTTCCTAGTCATCGTAAAGAAGAAGTAGAGGAATTGTCAACTTTAAATCTGAAAATTAAGTCAATGAAGTGAAATGGACGAGACCTTGAAAATTCGGTATGATAGACTAGTTGCGAAAAAGATTGATCGGACTTTTGAATATATCGGTGAAAGGAACTACCATACATGACAAACATTCTACAAACGGAAGTCGAAAAGCGTCGGATTTTCGGCATCATTTCCCACCCGGATGCGGGTAAGACGACATTAACTGAAAAATTCCTCCTACACGGAGGGGCAATCCGTGAAGCAGGTTCTGTCAAGGCACGGAAAAACTCGAAATTCGCGAAATCGGACTGGATGGAAATCGAAAAACAACGAGGCATCTCTGTTACGTCTTCGGTCATGCAATTCGAATACGATAAAAAAATCGTTTCCATCATGGATACACCAGGTCACTCGGACTTCGGTGAAGATACGTATCGAATCCTGACAGCTGTTGACTCAGCAATCATGGTCATCGATGCAGCGAAAGGGATCGAGTCGCAAACGAAGAAACTCTTCCAAGTTTGTCGGATGCGCGGGATTCCAATCTTTACGTTCATCAACAAGATGGACCGTCAAGCACGTGATCCACTCGAATTGATGGAAGAACTTGAAGAAGTACTCGGTATTCCGTCTGTTGCTGTGACGTGGCCAGCTGGTTCAGGGCAACAGTTCGAAGGGGTCTATGATCGCGTCAAAGGACAATTCCATTGTTTCAAGAACGATCGTAAGTCGATCGAACTCGGTGAGGAAGGTCTCGCGAACGAAGAACTCGCGACGACGATCAACTCGGAAATGTACGAGACGTTGATGGATGAAGTTGACTTACTCGACGGCGCAGGTAACGAATACAATGAAGAATTGATTGCAAAAGGCGAATTGACTCCGGTCTTCTTCGGATCAGCACTCGTTGATTTCGGTGTCACACCGCTCCTCGAGCATTACTTGAACCTGTCTCCTTCACCGACACCACGTGAGTCGAACAAAGGGAAGGTCGAACCGGCGCAAGACTTCTTCAGTGGTTTCGTCTTCAAGATTCAAGCAAACATGAACCCGAACCACCGTGACCGGATCGCGTTCGTCCGTATTTGTACGGGTAAGTTTGATCGTGGAATGGACGTCGTCCTGACACGGACAGGGAAAAAGATGAAGTTGTCGCAATCGACACAATTCATGGCAGATGAGCGTGAAACGGTTAACGAAGCGTTCGCGGGAGACGTCATCGGGCTATACGATTCAGGCAACTATCAAATCGGCGATACGATCACGAATGGTGATCCATCACTCCAATATGAAGCACTCCCAACGTTCGCACCGGAACTCTTCTTGAAGGTCTATACGAAAAACGCCTTGAAGTCGAAACAGTTCCAAAAAGGTGTCGAGCAGCTCGCGCAAGAAGGAGCGATCCAAGTCTACAAGACGGAATACAACGAAATCATTCTTGGAGCGATCGGACAACTCCAATTCGAAGTCTTCGAGCACCGGCTCAAAGGTGAGTATGGCGTTGACATCTTGAAGGATGCTGCGAACTTCCAAGTCGCGAAGTGGATCAAGCCGGCAGAAGTCGCTGCTGTCAAACAATTGACGGATTCACGGACGGTACTCGTCTACGACCGCTGGGAAAATGCTGTATTGCTGTTTGCGAACGATTTCGTTTACGAGCGATTCGTTCAGAAAAACGAAGGGACGATCACATTGGTCGATTCACCGCAACAACTCTAATGTTTTTACGGACTACTTTTCGAAGTGGTCCGTTTTTTCGTTCATGAAATCTCGTTTGATGACAATCGAACAAGGGTAAAAATAGAGCGTGTTTGAATTCATATGAAAAAGGACGGTGTCATGTGATGGCGAAACGGTTTGTTGGGATCTATCAGGATCAATCGAGTCTGGAACGAAAAATCGAGGAATTGAAACAACAAGGACATCACGATTCAGATTTTTCTGTCGTGGGTCGGGATGACGCGGCAGACGAAGCATCAGGTGCGAGTTGGATTGATCAAGTTAAATCAACGTTTTCTAAAGAACCACCGCTCCGCGAGACGTTAAAACGTGTCGGACATTCAGATGATGAGGCAGAACGGCATTACGCGGAAGTCGAGCGCGGCGGTCTTGCATTGTTCGTCAAGGATCGAGATCACGACCATGCTCATGACCACGATCACCATCATGACCATGAGCACCATCATCACCATGACCACGACCATCGGCACGATGATAACAAGGTCGAAAATCCGGGGAACAATGCCTACGAGAGCAATCACCGTGAAGACGGTGAGAAGAGCGACCGGGCGAAATGGAAAGCAGACGATCTCGACTAATACCTAGAAGTGAAGGCGCCGATAACGGTGATCTTCACTTTTTTTCTCGCGTCCGGAGTCGCAAAGCGAGATGTCTAAGGAATCGAGGTGCTATACTGAGAGCATCGAAGAGGTGATAAGACATGAAAAAAATAGTGACAGCTTTAGCAGGAATTGGTCTTGCGAGCGCTTGGTTCATCAACCGATACCCGGTGTTCGGGAAACGACCAAGCCGTGCAGAACGGCGAAGTTTCGAACGATCAGACCGTTTTGTCGACGGGAAGTTCAAAAATGAGATGGATTTTCAGTTGAAGATGGAATGGGACTCGATGAAAAGCATTTTAAAGGATTACGGACGAAACATTCCAAATCTGCGTCCTGTCAAAGCGTTACCGACGCTTCCGTATCAGCGACGTCAAGACGATAGTGAAGCACCACGCGTCACATGGTTCGGACATTCGGCATTTTTAATCGAACTCGATGGACAAACGATTTTCTTTGACCCGATGCTCGGGCGCGCACCATCACCGTTCCCAAAACTGGGTGGAGGACGTTTTCAAACGACGCAGACGGTTGATCTCGAACGTTTACCGTTGATTGATGTCGTCGTCTATTCGCATGATCATTATGATCATCTCGATTATCCATCCGTCCTCGCCTTGAAAAATCGAGTCGGTCGCTTCATCGTGCCGCTCGGTGTCGGGAGTCGTCTCCGTGGATGGGGCGTCTCAGCTGAGCGAATCACGGAACTCGACTGGCATGAATCGACACAAGTCGGTGGCATCAAACTGACAGCGGCTCCGTCGCGCCATTATTCAGGGCGAAATGGTCTTGATCAATTTTCAACGCTATGGGCGTCATGGGTCATCGAAGGCTCGCAAAAGGTCTTCTTTAGTGGCGATAGTGGATATGGTCCACACTTCAAAGCAATCGGCGAACAATATGGTCCGTTTGATTTAACGATGATGGAATGTGGGCAGTACGATGTCCGGTGGTCCAATTCGCATATGTTACCGGAACAAACAGTTCAAGCTCATCGAGATGTAAAAGGTCGTGTCCTGATGCCGATTCACTGGTCTGCCTTCATCCTCGCGTTTCATGCCTGGTTCGAACCGGTCGAACGGTTGCTCAAGGAAGCGAAACGTGACGAGATTTCGGTTCTGACACCGATGATCGGGGAAAGTGTGACACCCGAGAGTACTACACGAAAATGGTGGCGGGAAGTGCGTTGAGTAAGATAGCTTTTTGATTTTAATTGAATGAAATGAGAAAAAAGTAGCCTTTTCGAATCACATCGAAAAGGCTACTTTTTTAGGTGAATAAACAGACGAGATGTTCATCCTTGACTCTTACAGGAAAGCGAGGATGATGACATCGTCCGGTCGTACAATACAATTTAGCTCGCCAATCGATCCGCTTGTTTCGCGCGACGAGAGCGAACTTTTTCGATGATTTCGAAACCGAGCACAAGCATCGTTCCGACAAGTAATCCGTTACTGAGGAACGGGCGAAGCGTCAAAGGCAGGACTTCCGCGATGACGGTCGATTGCAACAAGATACTGATGCCGATGACGGCACTGATCGCAAACGCATGGCGGCGACGGCTGTTCTCCATGTTACTTTCCGCTGACTGCCAGGCAATCAGAAACATGTGCGGCAATGTCGCAAGCAACGCGGCACTCGCAACGCTACGCGGTAATGTCGCGATGATCCCGATCAAGCTTGGGAAGAACCCGATCAACGCGATGACGAGTGAGGCGATCAAGAACGGGCGACGTTTCCGGCTACCGGTTTGCGCGATGAAACCACTCGTGATGGGTAACGGCACCGGCACAAGCGTCGAGAATGTAGCAGCGAGTAAATGAATGACGCCTTCGATTGATAATCCTTGGTGCAGACGACCTTGTTTTTGAAGCGTCGCTTCGACGGCACTTAAAGCGGCGATCAAATTGACGACGAGCAAGATCGCGAACGGAATCGCGACAAGGAATGCACTGCCGTCAAACTGCGGCCATCCGAACGGTAACGCTTGCGGTGGTGCAAACAAACTTGACGACGTAGGAAGTGACGGACGGCTGACGAGCCAACCAACGATGATCCCGATCATCAAGGCAAACGGGCGTAAGCGACTCGGACCGAATTGACTGAGTCCGAGCACGAGCAAGAATGTGATAATCCCGGCGAGACGTGTTGCTTCAACAGCGAGGACGGCACCGAGCATGACACCTGTTAATTGAATACATAATAAGAGCAAAAATGTTCCGCTGACGAGCGGTGTGAAAACAGGTAATAAGTATTTCGTCCATCCTGTCAAACCAAGGATGATGAGGACAACACCAGCAATGACGACAGCTGCCATCGCAATCGTAAAGGCTGTTTTTGAATCGACCGGTAAGGCGGCGATGACGACGAAAATACTGACCCATGATCCGGCAGGTCCCGATACGATCGGAAGCCGGTGGCCGAAAGCGCCATGTAGGAAACAGGCAATCCCGCCTACAAAGAACGACCGTTGGACAAGGGCAGCTGTCTCGACTGAGGAGAGGTCGAACAGACTGGCGACGACGATTGGTAAGGCAATCGTGTTCGCGAGTAAAAAGACGATCCACTGGAAGGTAGAAGTCGTTTGTTTCATGAAAAAGCTCCTTTCTTTAACTTCAGATATTCCTGCATCATAGCATATGATTGATGTTATGATTCATATATCTTTATACATGAAAACATATGAAAGAGATGATGAATGTGGATTTACGTCAGTATCGTTATTTTTGTGCGGTCGTCGAGGAACAATCCGTTACGCGGGCGGCAGAGCGCTTACGGATGGCACAACCTGCCTTAACCCAGCAAATCCGGCGGATGGAAGAAGAACTCGGAGTTCGTCTGATCGAGCGGGCAGGACGTGGGATCAGGATTACCCCAAGCGGCAACCGCTTATATGAACGAGCGGTTTCGTTGTTGCAGTTCGAGCAGGAGACGCGAATGGAAGTGAGCGACATCGAAGCCGGTCGAACGGGGATCTTGCGGATTGGTGTCAACACGTTATCTGCCAGTCGGCTCGTCGAATGGATCGAACAGATGAAACGACGACATCCTGGCATTATCTTACAAGTCCACCAAGGAGAATCGAGTGCGCTCATCGAACGGTTGAAAGAGCGGTCGCTTGACGCAGCGTTCGTCCTTCTGCCGATTGATGCGCAAGGGATCTCGATTGAATGGATGGAGGAAGAACCGTTTCATCAAGTCTGGCACCCCGATCACCCGACTGCGGATCTCATCATTCCGAGTCAAGAAGGACTGGGTGTCTTTCAGACGTTAAGTCAACGACTCGGTGTCGTATCGCAAGAAACATGTTCTGATGTCTTGACGCTAATCGGACTCGTCCGTAGTGGACAGGCGGTGACTGTTTTGCCGGAAAGTACGTTGCGGGAACTGGATATGACAGGACTGCACCAGACATACCTACCAGGTGCCGCGAGTACGACAGCCTTCGTCTGGTTGACGGAGGCCGGACCGACGACACTGACAAAACAATTCATTGAAATCATACAAGAAACAGCAGAATAACCAAATGGATAGGATAGATAGGATGGAAAGGAACGATCGTATGAAAACAATTCAAGGCACGTATGGGGAAGCAAAGATTTTCACGGATAACGTCGACGACCTGACGATTAAGCAAGTCACAGCCATGCTAGAGGAACAATTTGCGACAGGTAGTCGCGTTCGAATCATGCCGGATTGCCATGCTGGAAAAGGATCTGTCATCGGAACGACGATGCATGTGACGGACGAGGTCGTACCGAATCTCGTCGGAGTCGATATTGGTTGTGGGATGTTGTGTACACGACTCGCTGAAAAGGGACCAATCGACTTTGCAGAGCTTGACGCAACGATCCAGCGTCTCGTTCCAAGTGGCATGTCGGTACGTCAAAAAGCCCATCCATTATCAGAACAGGTACCATTTGATCAAGTGCTTGCACCGTTCAACGAGACACGGGCACGATTATCGATCGGTACGCTCGGTGGAGGAAATCACTTCATCGAACTGAACCAGGACGCAGCAGGCGAGCTTTATCTTGTGATTCATTCCGGAAGCCGAAATCTTGGGAAAACGATCGCTGAACATTATCAGGCAGAAGCGGAAACGGCACGCTTCCAATTTGATGCGGATCAAGTCATCGGGGAATTAAAGAAAGCGGGGCGTGAGTCGGAGATTCAAGCGACTTTACAGCAATTGAAAGCAACACGCTCTATGTTTAACAAAGACTTAGCATCTGTTTCCGGAGAAGCGATGGAGCGCTACCTGCATGATCTCAAGATTGCGCAACGCTACGCCGCGCTGAACCGTCAGGCGATGACTCAAGTTATTTTTGAAGCGATGGGGTGGACGGTTGCGGATCAGTTCGATACGATCCACAACTACATCGATCTTGACGCGATGATTCTACGAAAAGGTGCCATCTCTGCGAAAGCGGGTGAGCAGGCAATCATTCCGATGAACATGCGTGACGGCTCTTTGATCGTCGTCGGAAAAGGAAATCCCGATTGGAACTATTCCGCACCACATGGAGCAGGACGTATCATGTCACGATCAAAAGCATTCAAAACAGTTGAACTGGATGCATTTGAAAAGACGATGACCGATGTCTGGTCAAGTTCTGTCGTCGCATCGACGCGTGACGAATCACCGTTCGTCTACAAACCGATGGACGAAATCATCCGAAACACAAAAGAAACAGTCGATGTCGTTGAGATCATTAAACCGCTGTACAACTTTAAGGCAAAATGATGTGTAAGATACTTTCAATATGGGAGGATACAGTATGAACTATAAGGGGACTATGTTAATTCTGTTTTCAAGTGTGTTTTTAATTGCTGGATGCACGGATGAGGCGGTCACGACGGAACAGAAAAAAGTAGTCAAAACCACTACTCATACGGATCAGAAGACGAATCAGACGAAACATCCCATCTTAAATCCTGTTCAGTATGAAAAGCTGTTCAAGCATATGGATGAACACTTGAAGATGGATCAGTTTCAGTTGAAGAGAAGCACGATAGGTGCAGACTTTACAGCTGTGGATCAATCCTTGAGTTTTGGGAAGAGACGTTGGTTAACGGTTGACGGAACGATTGACACGTCCTCGACACAGGAGGCACTTTATTTTGAAAACCAAAAACAAGATACGCAATTAGCGATCCATTTTGCGTATACGGATCGATACATAGGCAATGATCTGATTCAATATCAATCAAACGGTGATTACGGTGAGCTCCTCATCATCAGCTACAAAAATATCCTCATATCCGTGCAACACAATTATTTACAGAAAGTCGATTCAGACACGACGCAGGAAGCAGCAAAACAGGTGATCCACGAATTAAAAAACGTTCCCGTTTAAAACGAGAACGTAAAGGAGACAACTCTGATTTGATTAGACCGTACCATCCGGCAATGTCTCACCTGTCCGGCGAATTGTCGCTCCGAGTTCAGCAGCGATCGCATTGACGGCTTCTGAATCTTCGTTGACCTCACTGATCAAGATGACACCGTAATGGTCGGGATCGATTTGATTCAGCGTCCGGTTGAATAAATCAAACGACTCCCGTTCATTCTTCTCATCCCGGTTCGCTCCGATCAAGTAACCAGCAACGGAACCTACGAGCATACCGAACGGACCACCGACGACACCAATCGCCATGCCAATCAATGAACCTTTGAAGGATTGGTCCTGTTGTGTGAAGTCGATCGCATCGATGAAAGAGAAGCCCTCTGCTTCGTCACGTTTTGCGAGAACCATCTGATCCATCTCGATTTCCTTGATTGCTTCGAGATCCTTAATCATCGCAAAGCCTGTTTTTGCTTTTTCTACATCACTAAAAATGATTGTCGTAATGACGTGCGTTGCATCGCTTTTATATTTCGCCATAATAAACGCCTCCACAAGAATCGGTTATCGTACTACACTTTTTAAGTACCCTGAACATTCTAAATGGAAACGCGAGACTGGAAATATGAAAAAAACAGGACAACAGAATAATTTTTTAATATCGGCAATAAGTAAAACTTATCGAAAGTCTTTTGTTCTTTCAAATTGTAACGGAATCCATATTATACTATGATAGAACTGTACAAGTAAGCGGTATCAGGGGCTTGATGTCGTGAACACTTAAAGGGGGAATCACCATGAAGCAAACAGATGTGTCGCAAGATATCTTTGGCGCACGCCGTTCGTTTGAAGCAAACGGTAAGAATTATCAGTACTATAGTCTTGAAAAATTGGAAGAACTCGGATTGACAGAAGTCAAACGTCTTCCATACTCGATTCGTGTCCTACTCGAGTCAGTGCTTCGTCAACAAGATGGTCGTTCGATCACACGTGAACACGTCGAGAACTTGGCGAAATGGGGAACAGCTCAAGTTTCGAACGATGTCGATGTTCCGTTCAAACCGTCACGCGTCATCCTTCAGGATTTCACAGGTGTTCCAACGGTCGTTGACCTCGCGTCACTTCGTAAAGCGATGCAAGATCTCGGTGGAGACCCATCGGTCATCAACCCAGAAGTACCAGTCGACCTCGTCGTTGACCACTCGGTTCAAGTCGATGCTTACGGTTTTGCTGGAGCACTTGCAGAAAACATGGATCTCGAATTCGAACGTAACGAAGAGCGTTACAAATTACTTCGCTGGGCGACATCGGCATTCGATAACTACCGTGCCGTACCACCAGCAACAGGGATCGTCCACCAAGTTAACCTCGAGTACTTGGCATCTGTTGTCCTTGAAAAGGAAACAGCAGACGGTACAGTTGATGTGTATCCGGATACACTCGTCGGAACAGACTCACACACGACGATGATCAACGGTCTCGGCGTCCTCGGTTGGGGAGTCGGTGGGATCGAAGCGGAAGCGGGCATGCTCGGACAGCCGTCATTCTTCCCAGTGCCTGAAGTCATCGGTGTACGCATCACAGGTGAGATGCACCCAGGAACGACAGCAACAGACGTTGCCCTTCGTGTAACGGAAATGCTCCGTCAAGAGAACGTCGTCGGTAAATTCGTCGAGTTCTTCGGTCCATCACTCCACTTGATGTCACTTTCTGACCGGGCAACAATCGCGAACATGGCACCAGAATACGGTGCGACATGTGGGTTCTTCCCAGTCGACACAGAAACATTGACGTACCTTCGTCTGACAGGTCGCGATGAAGAATTGATCGAAAAAGTCGAGAACTACTCGAAAGCAAACGGTTTGTTCTACACACCACAAAACGAAGATCCAACATTCACGAAAACAGTCGAACTCGATCTTTCAACAATCGTTCCTGCCCTTGCTGGACCAAAACGTCCACAAGACCGGATCGATTTGACGGATGTTCATACATCATTCAAAAAAGCGTTAACGGCTCCACAAGGAAACGCTGGATTCGGCTTAGCGGAAGAAGAAGCGAACAAAGTCGCTGTCGTTCAGTTCGAAGACGAAGCAGTTGAAATGCGTACGGGTGACGTGGCGATCGCTGCGATCACGAGCTGTACGAACACATCAAACCCATACGTCATGATCGGTGCGGGACTCGTCGCGAAAAAAGCGATCGAACTCGGTCTATCGGTTCCAAAATACGTCAAGACATCACTTGCGCCAGGATCGAAGGTCGTTACGGATTACCTCGAGAAATCAGGACTCCAAACGTACCTTGACGAACTCGGCTTCAACACAGTCGGTTACGGCTGTACGACATGTATCGGTAACTCCGGTCCACTCGACCGCGCTGTCGAAGACGCGATCCTCGGTTCAGACTTACTCGTTTCGTCTGTCCTCTCCGGAAACCGTAACTTCGAAGGTCGTGTCCACCCGCTCGTCAAAGCGAACTACTTGGCTTCACCGCCACTCGTCGTCGCGTATGCACTTGCAGGAACAGTCGACGTCGATATCATGAACGCGTCACTCGGAACAGGCAAAGACGGACAAGAAGTCTTCTTTGCTGACATCTGGCCTTCACGTGATGAGATCCAAACGATCATCAACACGGTCGTCACACCAGAAAGCTTCCGTGCAGAATACGATTCAGTCTTCACAGGAAACGAACGTTGGAACAACCTTGACGTGCCAACAGGCGATCAGTACGACTTCGACGGTGAGTCGACGTACATCCAAAACCCACCGTTCTTCGAGAACTTGGCGAAGGAAGCTGGTCAAGTCGAAGCACTCAACGGACTCCGTGTCTTCGGTAAGTTCGCTGATTCAGTCACAACGGACCACATCTCACCAGCGGGTTCATTCTCGAAAACGACACCAGCCGGTCAATACCTCGTCAACAAAGGGGTTGCACCGAAAGACTTCAACTCATACGGTTCACGTCGTGGTAACCACGAAATCATGATGCGCGGAACGTTCGCGAACATCCGGATCCGTAACCAAGTCGCACCAGGTACAGAAGGTGGCTTCACGACGTACTGGCCAACAGGCGAAACAATGGCGATGTACGATGCTGCGATGAAGTACAAAGAAGATGGTACAGGTCTCGTCATCCTCGCTGGTAAAGACTACGGTATGGGTTCTTCACGTGACTGGGCAGCCAAAGGAACGAACTTGCTCGGCGTCAAAGCCGTCATCGCGGAGAGCTTCGAGCGGATTCACCGTTCAAACCTCGTCATGATGGGTGTTCTTCCACTTCAATACGTGGCAGGCACAACAGCTGAAACACTTGGTTTAACAGGTGAAGAAGCAATCAGCATCGCAATCGATGAGTCTGTTCGTCCACGTGACATCGTCAAAGTCACAGCAACAGCGGCAGATGGAAAAGTCACTGAATTCGAAGCGATTGCTCGTTTCGATTCAGAAGTCGACATCGATTACTACCGTCACGGCGGGATCCTTCCAATGGTCCTTCGTGAGCGTCTCCAACAAGCATAAGTTGTCTAATCAAAGGTGGGGGAAACCCCACCTTTTTTTGACGAGAGGAGGAAAAAGGTGAACCGATTCAAGAAGTGGTTTCAACCGAAGGAAGACCAGCCGTTGCCGATGCGTGACGTGACGCTTGATGAAGTCAAACAAGCGACGCATGCCTTTGAATCCGAACTACCGAAAGGGACGAATCGGACGGTACTTCTGGATGATGAGCAGCGAGTCGATTTAAAACAGCTGGAGCCGTATTTGAAAGCACGTTCGACACAAGTGTTTTACATGTCGCGTGAGACATTCACCATCATGGAGGCAAAAGATCGGGAACTCGTCTATGAGATGGATCATGTCCAAGTCGCCGTCGATCGCTATTTTGACCGGGTGAAGAAACTCCCGTTGAAACCATATAGCAAGACGTTCCAAGTCGACTGCGCGATGTTGTTTCAGGATGGCTATTTGCGCGAAATGCCGCATCATAGCTATTATTTGGTCGATGAGTCGATGATCGTCTCGCTGACGCCGAAGGAAGCATAAACGTAATCAAGGGTGGACCGAATTCATTCGGTTCGCCTTTTTTGTTGTCCTGACCGTTTTCTGATTTGTTCAAAAGTCTGACGAATTTAGTCAGAAATCGTGAAATCTCGGACAAACCCTTTGTATTCTCCTTATAAAACCGATACGATGATAAGGAATAGAGACTTGAGCTAGGAAGGTGTACATGGCATGACGAAACGAACGAGCACGTGGATTGCAGTAGCAATCGTGGCAATGGCTATCCTCCTTGCCTACAATTTTTATCTCTTGAACAAGACGCAGACTGCAAGCGATGAAAAAGCCGCGACGGTCAAACCGTTTTATACGATGACACGCATTCAATATGTTGAGAAGAAACTCGCGACGAAAAAAGATGAACTTGAATCACGCACGTATGAAGTCGTCTTTAATGACAAAGGTCATTTCCGGACAGAAGTCGTAGACGGTCCGTCAAAAGGATCGCTTGCGATCTGGAACGGGACGATGTTCCGTGAGTATGATGCGACAGGGAAGTTAGTCAATGAGACGAAAGCTGGCAAAAGTGTCAGTGCGCCGCGCCCATTCCTCTCACGTGGCTTCAACGAACAGATCCTCGCTTTCATTAACAAAGGTGACTTTGGACAAGTCGAGGGAGAAGCGGACATCGCCGGAATGGCAGCGGACGTGTATGTGAAAAAAGAACCGTCAAGCACGGTACCAGAAGAATGGATCAAACAATATCCATCGATCTTCGATAAAGAAAACAACCAAGAACAAGCAACGTATTATGTCGCTTCCGACCGTTCGAAAGTACTCGGTGCGGAGTCACGCAATAACGGTAAATTGTTCTACTCTGTCAAAATGAAGAGTTTTGAAACGATCGATACGTTCGATCCGGATTGGTTAAAAGCAAAATAAACAAGAAACGACCGGCGATGACGCTACGAAACGGTAGCGGACAAAGTCGGTTTTTTCGAGACGCAGGAGGTTCAACATGGAAGCATTCTCGAAAGAGGAGATGTTCAATCAAATCAAAGCGTGGGAAGAGGGCGCGAAGGTCGAGGAGGTGCTCACCTTACGTTATGCCCAAAGTAGCCGGTTGCTTGGCGAAACGGAAGCACTCGTCCGCATCTTGGCATTACTTGTCGAGCATCGCTATATCATGACGGGACGACTGGATGCCTTAGCTGAGAGCTGGATGCAAGAAATCCGTCAGCATGGCCGCCTGCCAGCCCGTCTTGAGCAGTTGTTGACGGAACAACAATTACAAAGTACGTATCAGCGCCTTGTCGCGCATACGTTTCCGACGATTCGCGAGACGGACAATGCGAACGCAAAACGCTCGGCGACGAAGGAACTGATCCTCCAAGCAAGTCAAATCGTCGAGGAGACGGAACAAATCGTCGAACTGACGGAACGACTTCGTCGGTTGGATGCCGGACGCTGGACGGAACTGTTCGAGGCTGGAACGGCATTATTGCGTTCAAGTGCCACGCTTGAACAGACAGCGCAGACATTCGTCGACAGCTTACAAGAGCGTTTCTATTCCCGGGAAGCGTTCCGCGAGATGACGGAACTGAAAGCGACGACGATCCAGGATCTCAAACGTGTCGTCGCTTTGCTCCCCGTCGAAAGCAAACAAGTCGAACGCTCAGCACTCGAGGAACTTGACGCGATGATTGGTCTCGAAGACATCAAACAACGGGTTCATCATATGTATCGCTTCTTGAAGTATCAACAGAAACGATCGGAAGATGGCTACCGTTCAAGCGATCAACCATCCCTACACATGATCTTCATGGGGAACCCCGGAACCGGAAAGACGACGCTTGCCCGTTTGATGGCAAAGATCTATCACGAGCTCGGATTACTCGAACGACCGGAAGTCGTCGAGACGGATCGTTCATCGCTTGTCGGTGCGTTCGTCGGTCAGACGGAAGAACAGGTCATGAGTAAAGTCCGCGAAGCCGTCGGAGGGGTGCTCTTCATCGATGAAGCCTATGCCTTAAAACGTGCCGGACAAAGTGGGAACGATTATGGTCAGGCCGCGATCGATACGCTCGTCGCAGCGATGACGAGTGGGGAATATGCAGGGCGATTTGCGGTCGTGCTTGCTGGTTACCCAGAAGAGATGCGTGATTTTCTGAAGGCGAACCCTGGACTGCGGAGTCGTTTTCCGGAATCGAATCATTATCTACTCGCCGACTATACGGATCAGGAGCTGCTCGCCATCGGACGCTCGATCGCGACCGCGAACGATTATGTCTTGACGGAACAAGCGGAGCGGGCATTACTCGGACGGCTTGAGCGGGAACGCGTCGACGCCAGTTTCGGAAACGGACGCGCTGTTCGCAATATCGTGCTCGATGCCATCTTCAAGAAGGGTGCGAGCCTTGGAGAGAGTGCCAGTCATGAAGACTTTGCCTTACTCGAACAAGAAGATTTCGAGATGGTACAAGAACCGGACGCAACCGTTGAGGAGCGGATCGCTTCGCTCGTCGGATTGTCCGATCTCAAAGACGAACTCAAGCAGATTGAAGCCTTATTGTCGATGCAAAAACGTCGCCGGGAAGCGGGCTATAAAGTCTTGCCGGTTGAACTGCATGCGGTCTTTAGCGGCAATAGCGGGACCGGAAAGACGACTGTCGCGCAGCTTTATGCTGATGTGTTACGACAATGCGGTTATTTGAAACGCGGACATCTGAAAGTCGTCAGCCGGGCAGATCTTGTCTCCGGTTACGTCGGACAAACAGCGCAAAAGACGCGTGACGCGATTCGCGACGCGCTGGGTGGTGTCTTATTCATAGATGAGGCGTATGCATTAAATGGTGGAGCGAACGACTTCGGAAAGGAAGCGATCGATACGCTCGTGGATGAGATGACGAAACATCAAGATAATCTCGTCGTCGTCCTTGCGGGTTACGAGCAACAGATGAACGCCTTGCTCGCAAGTAACCCAGGACTGAAATCACGCTTCAAACGGTCATTCCACTTCCCGAATTACTCGCCAGACGAGTTGATTCAAATCATTGAAGGATATGCGGCACGGTTCGGATACGAGCTGACGGAGGACGCACGATTGACGCTTACCGAGAAGATTGATGTCGTTCCGAACGGAAACGCACGAGCGGCGATCACGATCGTCGAACAGGCGATCGCGAAGCAGTCGATGCGATTAATTGACAAAGTTAGCTTATCCGGTTCAGAATGGTCCTATCTTGAAAAAGAGGATTTTTAAGGGGGAAGCTACATGCACACGATTGAAATACCTGTCCGGTACGCCGAGACGGACATGATGGGCATCGTCTATCATTCGAACTATCTCGTCTATTTGGAATTGGCGCGGACAGAATTAATCCAGTCCTTGGGTCTTGATTACAAGGAGATGGAAGATGCGGGATATGTCTCCCCGGTCACGAATGTCAATCTCGATTACAAACGCTCGTTGACGTACGGTGATACAGCGGTCGTCACAGTCTGGATTGATCATTACGATGGACTACGAACGATTTATGGCTATACAGTCAAACATCCGGACGGGAAACTTGCAGTATCGGCGAAGACGACACACGTCGTCGTCAAGAAGGAAAACTTCCGACCGATTCGCTTGCCGAAGGTTTTCCCGAACTGGCACGAAATTTATGAGAAGATGAGTGAGACGGACGCAGCACTCTTAACGGAAGCGTGAAGCGATACAACAAAAGCGGGATCGATTTTTGAATCGGTTCCGCTTTTTTCTTTTATTTCAGTCTGAACAGTAAAATTTAGCACTTGGTACTAACGACCGATGACAAAGTCAGGATCATTTGCGAAAATAAAGAAGCTGAAGTAAGGTAGGGACTTACTCCATCTGTCGGAAGTAGACTCGACGGATGGAACGATTAGCGGTAACATAGAGAAGCATAAAAAGAAGAGGGGTCTTACTCATGAAAAAAATCGTAACCGTCAGTACGTTAGCGCTTCTCCTTGCAGGATGTAATCCTGGGGATCAACAAGCGGATGATACAACGAAAACGGAACAGAAATCAGATGAGACAAAACAATCAAACGACGAAACGAAAAAAGAAGACACAGCAAAAGACACGAACAAAGAAGAAACAAACAAAACAGACGAAACAACAAAAGACGATACGTCAGAAGAAGCAAAACAAGAAGACAATTCGTCTGATGCAACGCAAGAAAATCAAGAATCTTCAGATGAAACGAAAAAAGAAGAAGAACAAAAAGACGATACACCAGCTTCAGAGAACAAAACAGAGGACAAAAAAGATGAATCGACGGATAAACCGGACAGTTCGTCTCAGGATCCAGAACAAGAGAAACCGTCGAAACCAGAAGATGAGACACCGGACGTTGATAAATCAGCAGATGCCAAAGCAGATCTATCACTTGGTAATCTCGTCGTCGTCAATAAGAAATACAGCTTACCGATCGACTACAAACCATCGGATCTCGTCGTACCAAACGTCAGCTTCTCATACTCAGGTGTACTTGAGCAGAGCTACATGCGGGCGCCAGCTGCGAAACAGATGGAAAAGATGTTTGCCGCTGCTAAAAAAGAAGGCGTGACATTAAACGCTGTCAGTGGATTCCGTTCAGGCGAACGTCAAAAAGTATTGTATAATAATTATGTCGCACGTGATGGCAAGGCAGCTGCTGATCAATATTCAGCACGTCCTGGTCATAGTGAGCACCAGACGGGTCTCACTTTCGATATTTCAGCACCAAGCGTTGGTAACGGGTTAACGGCTGCTCTTGGTGATACGAAAGAAGGGAAATGGATTGCGAATAACGCAGCGAAATATGGTTTCATCGTTCGCTACGATCGTGGCTTCCAATCACGGACAGGCTATACGTATGAGCCATGGCACATTCGTTATGTCGGTGTCGATGTCGCGACACAAATTAAAAATAACGGACAGACTCTTGAGGAATATATGAAAGTCGGTCACTAAGAGGTTGGAGGTTGACTATGATTGAAATCATAGGGATTTTAGTTCTTGGCTATCTGCTTGGTTCGATACCGTTCGCACTTCTTGTCGGGAAGTGGGGACACGGGATGGACATTCGCCAACATGGTAGCGGGAATCTCGGAACGACGAATACGTTCCGTGTCTTGGGAAAAAAGGCGGGAATCATCGTATTGATCGGTGATTTCGGAAAAGGAGCCGTCGCAAGTCTCGTTCCCATCTTGATGGGAGCAGATATACATCCGTTGTTTGCTGGACTAGCAGCTGTCATCGGTCACATCTATCCGATCTTCGCGAAGTTCAAAGGTGGAAAAGCAGTTGCAACGTCAGGTGGAATGTTGCTCGTGACGAGCCCTGTTCTGTTCATCTTCCTGCTCGTTTCCTTTTTGACGACACTTCGTCTGAGCCGGATGGTGTCGCTCAGTTCAATCGTGGCAGCAAGTGTCGGAATCGTTGTTTCCATCACGATTGGTGTCTTGACGAACGACTGGATCGTTCCGACGTTCTTTACGGTTCTTGCCTTGTTCGTCATCTTCAAGCACCGCGAGAACATCCAACGGATTCGCCAAGGTACAGAGTCTAAGATTCCACTCTTTGCAAAGAAACCGTCTGAATGAGTCATTAAGACGCATCTACATCTCGTTCATTGAGATGCGGATGCGTCTTTTGTTTGTGGAAAAAGTCGGATAACGGACGAATTCAACGACATTTCATAGGAACTACACGTTTATTTACATCGGATTTACAAGACCTTTACAGATGTTCGATACACTAGAACTAGAACTTGTCTGTGAAGGGGGAAGCGCACGTGTCGTTGTTAGGAGAAGAGCGGAAATCACGCATCATGGAATGGCTGGAAGAGGAAGGGAAAGTCATGACGAAGGATTTGATCGAACGTCTCGATGTCTCGGGAGAAACGGTACGACGCTACTTAGAGGAGCTCGAACGGGAACGGCAGTTGAAGCGCGTCTATGGCGGTGCCATCTATCAAGGAGGAAAACGAGAAACACCGATCTCGCGTCGGACGGATCAGTTGTCTCGCCGTTTAGCGCGTTATGCGAAAGGATGGCTCAGCGATTATTCCTGTATCTTTCTTGGTCGAGGCGAGCCGGTCGAGCATCTGTTGCCGTATTTAACGGGGAATGCGACGATCGTCACGAACTCACTAGTGGTCGCTAGTCACTTGGAGCAGTGCCGCAAGACGGGACCGTTCAAAGGTGAAATTCGGTTACTTGGTGGGACGGTCGATGCCTATGGGCGGACGGTCGGAGTCGAAGTCTTGCAGGCGCTCGATGCCTACGCTTTTGATGCCTGTTTTCTATCGTTTGACGGTGCCGAAATCGAGCGTGGCTTCGTCAGCGATGATATTGAATCCTCGCTGATTCAAAAAGCCGTCATCAGTTGTACGAAAGACGTTTATGCCTTCTTGGCGAATGATGAATTCCAGGGCAATCGTAAATATAAGGTGGCAGAGTTCCGACGTGCGAAGATCGTCCTCAGTCCAGCCTCCTATCCACCATCGTGGGAGATGAAACTGTTCAACGAACGCGTGAACTGGATGGTCGTCTCATGATACACTGATGCGGGAGGGATGTATCATGTTAGAAATCATCGCATCGACCGTAGAAGAAGCGGTCGCAGCAGAACAAGCCGGAGCGGACCGGATCGAGCTCGTTTCCGCATTATCCGAAGGTGGGGTGACGCCGAGCTATGGACTGATTCGTCAAGTCGTCTCGACGGTCGAGATTCCAGTTCACGTCCTCGTTCGACCACATAGTAAGTCGTTCGTCTATTCGAAATCAGACGAAGAAACGATCATCACGGATATCGACTTGATCCGAGAACTCGGTGCTGCCGGGATCGTCGTCGGCTCATTGACCGCAGATGGTCGCGTCGACGAAGGCTTCCTTGGTCGAATCATCAAACATAAAGGGGAACTGTCATTGACGTTCCACCGAGCAATCGATAGTAGTCGCGATATTCTCGAAGCGGCAGAAGTGCTCGCTGATTTTCCAGAAGTCGACCGGATCTTGACGTCGGGTGGTCAAGCGACGGCGTTAGAAGGAAAAGAGACAATCGCGCGCTTGATCGAGGACCATCCGGACTTGATTATCTTACCAGGTTCCGGGATTACGCTTGAGAATGCGGAAGCACTTCTTGAGGCGACGAAGGCATCGGAACTACATGTGGGATCCGCTGTCTTACAAGACGGTATCATTCAAAAAGAACGTGTTGAGGCATTGACGCGACTTCTGCGCTAATCCTATACCGCACGAATCCATTTTTCAAATCTTATGAGATGAGAGAAATGGATTTTTTTGTATGTGTTCGTGACGGATTTTCGACGATTCCGTGACACGTTTGAAAAGCAAAGCGGGATAACTAGGTTTTTCAACGGGACTACGCTAGAATCAAAGATGGAAATAGTGGAAATGAAGGAGTACGACATGAACCCTAAACAATTAAAACAAGACGCCCTTGGTACACTAAAAGGACGCTGGCTGGTCGGGCTAAGCATCTCGATCATCTACTTCCTTATCTTTGCGCTTGCAGCAAGCCGGATGTCCTTTGACCAAGATGACATCGACAGCATGGTCCGTTTCATCGGACTGAACATGGTCGTAACGATAGTCCTTGCTCCGGTGACGGTTGGACGAACGATTGCTTACTTACGCTTCACACGCGGGGAGTCTGCCGGTATCGGAACGTTATTCGAAGGGTTTTCTTCGTTTCGACGTGTTTTCCGGACGATTGCTGCGTATGCAATCGTGACGGTATTGGTGTATGTCGGATCATTTTTGATTTTACCGGCATTGTACTTTTATCTAGCGTATCGCCTCGTCCCGTACATTTTGGTCGACCGACCAGAATTGTCGTTTTGGCAAGTCCTCGGTGAGAGTCGTCGGATGATGAAAGGGCATAAGCGTGAATTGATCATGCTTTACTTGAGTTTCATCGGCTGGGGTATCCTTGCACTACTTAGTACTGTGGGTGTCATCTTCTTGACGCCGTATTTCGATACGACGATGGCACACTTCTATGAACGCTTGAAACCAACACGTCAATCATCCGTCGAGGGATGAACCAAAAAAGCCTGTACGCTACGTCGACTGACGTAATGTACAGGCTTTTTGCTCATTCTACCGAAGCGCGTGAACGTGCAGCGAGCAACAGATAAAGCGCTTGTGTACCGGAATCGGCGTGACCCAGCTCAGCAAGTTGTTCATATAAATCCTTCGTCAGTGCGAGACCAGGTGTCGCGATGCCCATCTCAGCGCCGCGTTCGAGAGCAAGCCGCATATCCTTGATGAAGTGTTTGACGAAGAAACCAGGTGAGTAGTTTTCAGCGATGACGCGTGGAATTAAGTTCTCAAGACTCCAGCTACCGGCAGAACCAGATTTGATCGTCTCGATGAACTGCGTCGGATCAATCCCGGACCGCGTGACGAACAACAGCATCTCCGCTGTTCCGATCATTGAGCCGGCGATTGCGATTTGGTTCGCGAGTTTTGCTGATTGTCCTTTACCAGGACCACCGAAGAGTGAAATCGATTTTCCCATCGCTTCGAATAATGGCTTCGCTTGCGCGAACGCTGCTTCTTCACCACCGACGAGAATAGCGAGTGTCCCGTTCTTCGCACCGAGGTCACCACCTGTGACAGGTGCGTCCAGTGCCTGAAGACCGCGTGTTGCCGCTTCCTGCGCGATGCGTTCTGCAAGAGCTGGACTAGATGTCGTCATATCGACCAGGATCGTTCCGGGTGACGCATAGTCGAGGACTCTGTCTTCGAAGTAGATTTGCTCGACGTCTTGCGGATAACCGACGATCGAGATGACGACGTCGACATCCGTGACAACGTCTTGAATCGTATCGACGATTTCGACACCATCTGCTTCAAGGACAAGTCCTTTTTCTTTCGTACGATTGTATCCTTTAACTGTAAAACCTGCCTTGCGCAGATTGCGGACCATGCCTTGTCCCATGACACCTAATCCGATGAAACCGACTGTCTTCATACATGATTCCCCCTTGCACGTTCCGTGCCGATGAATTGTTGCGTTACGAGCTTATTATACAATGGATTGTCGACGACAAGACGATCATGTGTCCCGATGCCGGAAATCCGACCATCTTCAAGAACGATAATTTGATCGGCATGACGAACTGTCGCGAGACGATGAGCGATGACGAACGTCGTCCGTCCGACCATCAATCGCTCGAGTGCTTCCCGAACGACCCGCTCGGACTCGGAGTCGAGGCTTGACGTGGCTTCATCCAGCAATAGAATTTCCGGATCTCGGAGGAGTGCACGTGCGATCGCAATCCGTTGGCGTTGACCACCAGACAACTTGACACCTCGTTCCCCGATTTCAGTTGCGTACCCCTCTGGAAAACGTTCAATGAACGTATTGGCATTCGCCATCCGTGCAGCCTCACGAATTTTGTCTTCACTGACGTCTTCCGCAAGACCATAGACGAGATTGTCACGGATCGTTCCCGATAAAACAGGGGAGTCTTGGGCGACATAACCGATCGCTTGGCGCCAAGACGATAGCGTTAAATTAGCGATGGATTGATCTCCGAGTCGAATCTGTCCGGATGTCGGTTGATAGAATCGCTCCAGTATCGCGAATAATGTCGTCTTCCCGGATCCACTCGGACCGACGATCGCTGTCGTCTTGCCGCGTGGTAACGTAAAGCTGACATCCTGTAGGATGGGCGTCTCATTGTATCCGAATGATAGGTGATCGACCGTGACGTCCGTAAACGGACGCGGCGCAACAAGCGCTCCAGGTGCTTCCGGTGTCTCATCGAGAAGCTCGATGATTCGCTCTGTCGCCCCGCGAGCCTTCTGTAACTTCGTGATGAATTCAGTCATCGTCACGAGTGGCGTCATGATTTGGAACAAATAGAGTGAGAAGGCGACGAGTTCACCTGCTGTGATCTGGTTCGTCGCGACGCGGTAGGCACCAAAGCCGATGATCAAGATCAACATCGTCGTCAAGGTGACGTTAAAGATTGGCAACAAAAGGGATTGGATTCGTCCTTCCTTGACGCCATAGCCATAAAGATTCTCAATGCGAGTTTTCCCACGGTCGAGCTCATAGGATTCAGTCGCTTGCGATTTGACGAGTCGGACTTCACCGAGCATCTCGGCAAAAAAACCGGATAATCCCGCGAGTTCCTTCTGAGTCTCACGAGATATCTTATGCAACTTCCGCACGAGCGGGATGATGATTAGTAGCGTCACGGGTACAGCGATGACCATGACGAGTGTCATCTGCCAGTCGAGGAAGAACAGAATCGTGATCGCTCCGATGATCGAAACGAGTGATGTCAGCAGGCGGACGAGTTGCTCCGACAGCAATTGCTGGAGTGTCGTAGCGTCACTGTTGAGTCGGGAGACAAGCTCACCAGATTTCGTCTCATCATAGAACGGAATCGATAAGGTCAACAGGTGTTTCCATAGGAGTGTCCGTAAATTAGCGACGATTCGTTGACCGACGATCTGTAACCAATAGATCGATAAAGCATTCGCGACGACTTGGACGACAAAGACGATCACGAACAAACTGATCAGCTGCGGAGTCAGTCGATCGACTGTAAAACCGTCAATCAACGTCTTTAAGAACCAAGGAATGGCGAGGGCAGCCAGTGCTTGGATGACGGAGACGGAAACAGCGGCGGATAATAATCCGACCGGGGGTTTCGTTTTTTCAATAACAGGTAAAAAGATTGGAACGTAGCAGCGTTCATTTCAACACATCCTCTCTTTTCCATTGTCCGAAAGAACGAAGAAACGGTCAAATGGGAAACGCGACTTGACAAGAAATCTTTTGGTTTGTGACACTGATAGTGGAACCAACAAGGGAGGATGCAGATGTCTATTTTCGTAGATGCGGACGGATGTCCCGTTGTCGATCTCGTCGTTCGACACCGACAGGGACGTGACGTCTTTTTAGTTTGTGATACAGCACACCAGATGATGCGGGAGGGGGCGACGACGATTACGGTCGGACAAGGTCCAGATGCTGTCGATTACGCAATCGTCAATCGGATGAAACGTGGCGATCTCGTCGTGACCCAAGACTACGGTTTAGCAGCACTCGTCTTAGCGCGAGGAGGACTCGCAATGGACCAAAACGGTCGTGAGTTCACGAACGATAATATTGATTTATTACTTCATACACGGCATGTCGGACAACAAATCCGACGAGCAGGTGGACGGACGAAAGGACCGAAAAAACGGACACGTGATGCGGATCGGGCATTTGAAGAAGCATTTCGTGCATTAGTGCACACCATCATATAAGTAAGAATGTACTTGAACTGTTGATACAGCAAGGACCATGCTATAATTTGAAACAGGAATGAATTCAGAAAGGAGGATGCACGTTGAAACGAATTTTACGCGACCACTCGAAGGACCGTCCTTACCGATTGCGCCAAGGAACGGTTCCGGCATCAGCTGAGGCACGACTCACTTCACTCGATCAACGTGAAATCAATCGGTTACAACAGAATTTACGGGAAGTCGAACTGAAATTGAAGCAACGTAATGAAATCATGGAAGCGCTAGCGACACAAAATGTCGAAGCGGCCTGTGAGACCGTCCTGACGATTCTGTTGCAACTGCTCGATGTAAAAGAAGGTGCCATCCTCTTGTACCGTCGTGAACAATTGAATCATTTCGTCGCGCAAGGCATCGACGAGATGGAGCTGATCGAAAAAGATCTCGATCAATATTCGGTCTTACGTCGGGCGTTCGTCATGCGTAAATCGGTTCAGTTGCCAATCAGTGAGCAGTTCGAGTCGGCAATCCCGGTCCAGTCTCCAAGCAACGGACAAGTCGTCGGATTGCTTTATGTTCGTCATGCCTTCGCTCAGTTCAATCTAGAGCAAGTCGGGGACTTACTTGATCTATCACGAAAACTCGGGATGACGCTTGAGCGCCATCTGTTGTTCCATCAGATGGAGCATGAAAAAATCAAGACGTATCAGCTACTGGACTCGATTCGGGAAGCTGTCCTATATATCGAGAGTAGCGGAGAACAGATTTATGCAAACCAAGCCTTGTTGAACATGTTTCCCCCGAAGCTCGTCAATCAAGCGCAAGGATTCCGTCATGCGTATGAACGGGCGACGTCGCTGTTTGAACATGTCGATCAGCCGGACGCACTTCATGACTATATCGGTCAACTAATGAACGGGGATATTCCGGGAGAAACAATCGAACTCTCGGCGTTTCGTGGGAACTTATTACTCAGTGCCTACGCTGAACGGATTGCGATCGCGAACGTTGAATGGGGAATGATGCTCGTCTTACGCGACGTGACGAAAGACAAGGAACTCGATCTTAAACAGGCAGAGTTCGTCTCGATCGTATCGCATGAGTTGCGGACACCGCTCTCTTCCATCATGGGCTTTACGGAGTTACTGATGAAACGAGAAGTCGATCCGAAGCGCCAAAAGCGGTATTTGCAGACGATTCATTCGGAAACCGTTCGATTAGCGGAATTGATCAATGATATCCTGGAAATTCAAAAAGGGGAAGATTCGACGCACGGCACGCAAAAAGAACCGCTTGATTTGAAACAGTTGATATTCGAGATGAAGCCGATGTTTGATCTTGCGAGTCAGGCACACCGAATCAGTGTTCAGTTCGAATCAGGAGACTATACGGTATCAGCCAGCAGTGAGAAGATGAAGCAACTGTTTACGAACCTAATCATGAATGCGATAAAATATTCGCCTGAGGGCGGCGCAATCCGGATCAAAGGGTCAAACCAATCGGATCAATTACGGATTGAGATTTCGGACGAAGGGCTCGGTATACCAGAGAAAGCCCTACCTTACATTTTTGATAAGTTTTATAGAGCGGATAATTCGGATACACGTAAAATCGGCGGAACCGGCTTAGGGCTCGCGATTTGCCGAATGATCGTGCTCGATCATGGAGGAGCGATTTCCGTTCAATCGACGGAAGGAAAAGGTAGTACCTTCATCATTCAACTTCCAGTTGACGTATGACCACGACAGAACCAGAAAGGAGGAAGACACGGTGAATAATAACTCACACATTCGTTATGAAGCTTTGCATCCACTCGTCGAAGAAATTCTTGAAAAACTGAGTGAACAAATCGGCGTCAATACATTATTTTTTGCATTAAACGATTCTTACAGCAATTTTGTCGTTAAAGCAATCAACCAAGACCGTCAGTTGATCGAAGAAGGCTCGACCCATGTCTTCCAACATGTCCTCTGTAAGCTGGTCGTCGATGAGACGGATGGGAAGGTCTCGATCAATGAATTGCTCAATGATCCATTGACGGTTAATCATCCGGTCACGAAAGCACTTGGAAACGGTAGCTTTTTAGGGGTGGCGATCAAAAACGCGGAGAACGAGAAAATCGGAACGTTATGTGCCTTTGACGATCAGCCATTTGACTTCAAGGAACAGGATGTTGCGCTCGTTGAACGATACGCGGATATTATCAGTAAATCAATCAACGTCGAAACCTATGTCATCAAAGATGCACTGACAGACGTCTACAACGAACGGTATATGAATCGATTGATTTCGAGTATGACGATTCATCCCGCTTTCATGATGGTGTTGAACCTGGACCGTTTTCATGCAATCAATGCAGCGCACGGATACCGGGCAGGGAATGAAGTACTGCGTGAAATCGCGAGCCGGTTAAAGTATGTTCCTTTACCGAACCATGTCGTCGGGCGGATGGACGGGAATGAATTCGTTGTCCTAGCAGCAATCGAACAGGATCTGGAGTTCGAGCAACATGCAGAAGAATATGCCCGTATCGTCACGGAAGCGATTGAGCAACCGATCGTTGGTGTCGCAGATGAACCGATTCACGTGACGGCTTCGTCTGGCGTCAGTCTCCTGACCGGTGACATGGCAAGCCGTCAAACACAAATTTACGCAGCAGAAGCGCTGATGCAACAGGTCAAACACGATGGGAAACGACGGACCTCGTTCGTTAATCCGAACCGAAATGCGGAGCAACATCCATTTGCATCGGTCCTTGAATCAGAGTTGTCGCATGCACTTGAACGAGGGCAGTTCGAACTTTATTACCAATGGATCGTCGATGCGAAACAAAAACATTATGTCGCGGTTGAAGCGCTTTTACGTTGGAACCACCCAGTGCTTGGCTTCGTCAGTCCGACGGATTTCATTCCGATTGCCGAGAAGATGGAAATTTTCCCGGACATCGGTCGCTTTACGATCTGTCAGGCAATCTTGGATCAACGTCGTTTAGAAGAAACGTTTGGTCGTAAGATTTCCGTCGCCGTCAATCTGTCGGCGAATCAGTTCGAGTCAGATCAACTATTTTCCGAGTTGCTCCGACTGACAGAGGAGTCATACTTCCCGAATGAACGACTCATTCTTGAAATTCGGGAAGAAGTACTGCAGACACGTCGCCGTTTTGCGATCAACCGGTTGGAACAATTGCGTCAAGCAGGCTATCGTTTGACCGTCGATCATTTTGGAAGTCATTACGCATCACTCAATTCGTTATTGCGTTTACCTGTTCAAGCGGTCAAACTTGATCCAATCTTTACGCGTCGCCTCGTCCAAAATCAGTTGGAGCGCTCGATGATTCGGTCTGTTCATTCGTTGACGTCTGTGCTGAACATCGCGCTCGTGATTCAAGAGGTTGAGACCGCGTCTCAACTCCAACAGATTCAACTGCTGGATGAGGACCTTTATGTGCAAGGCTATGAAGTACATCACCCTCAGCCAATTGAACAATTACTCATCGAGGACATCGTTCGCGGGCACGCCGAGGTTTAATCGTTCTTCAGTCGGGAATACTTTAAAATGTGGAACAAGTACATTTTAAGGGGGATGCCAAATGGCGAATCAACACGATAAAGAGACGGATCCGATTACTTCAGGGAACCGCATGACGAAGGATGAGATTGCCGGACGTGATCCGCAAGACCATACGGATGTACCGGAATCTTCAAAAGAGGAAAAAGAATCAAAGCATCAAGAGCAAGAACAAGATGCTGAGAAAACAGAACGATCAGATGACGATGCTTCGAGTGAAGAAGCACCCGATTTATCACACGCTTCTGATGAAGATGGCGATGTCCAGCCTTCTGATGAAGACCAGCAAGATAAAGAATGACTAAAAATAAGGGCAATCGACGTTCGGCAGTAATGCCACGCGTCGATTGCCCTTTTTGCTGTATTGTTCTTGAATGATTACTCGCCCCCGCCGTCACCACCACCATCAAATCCTCCGTCGATCCCGCCGTCCGTCGCATGGGACGTGTCGGTCAAATCAACAGGGAAGAGTAAGAACGGAATCGCGTCGGCGCCGTCCGGTGGGAGAATCGAAGATGGGAAGAGTTGTTGCAGGATCGTTTGTTGACTTAAATACAATCGGATTGCTGTCAAATAGACTAAGTCCTTCCGGTATTTAAAATGTAAATCGGAGCGTAACGCCTCTGCCATCCGTTCGAGTGACGAAGCGTGAACGTTTGGATCACCGAGTAACGCAAGCATGCCGTGGAACGACAGCGGAACATGGTGTTTACGATGTATCTTACGGGATGCCTCCACTTGTGCGATATAGCGATCCCAATCGTCTTCAGGCAATAAAGCGAATATCAAGGCCACGACATACGTCTGTTGAGCGCGTCCGAACCGTCGTTTGAGTCGTTGATAGACCGTTTCGATACGCGAGGCGAGTTCGTCTAACTCACCGCGTGTCGTAGCGTGAAAATAGACGAAAGAGATCAATAGCGGTGACACGATGAACCGATGTTGTTTTTTGAGGCGTGTGTATAATTGTACCGTTCGTTCAAGTACCGCGTCCTGTGGAGTAAGACGGCTGATGAACAGGGCAGTAGAGTAGGCATTCAAGGGATGCGACAAGCGATGCGATTTAAAATAGCCATGAATCGACATCATCTCAGCAATCCGACTCGGTGTGTGGGCGTCAAAGGCATGAATCTTCGAAGCAAGTAATAATGCCTGGGTGGTTTGTGTATACAAGCGTATTTTCAAGTCATCTGCTGTCTCAAGCAACACACTTGCGGAAACCTGCTCCGTTCCGATCGTTCGGTCGAATGCCAGTTCGATCAGAATACCATCCTGATAGGTTCTGAATTCTGGTCCGATGTGATCAAGCTGTCGCAAGAAAGTCGTCGCGATCTCCATGACTGTTCCTCCTCTGCCTTTTCTTCTAGTGTATCACGCAGTGAAAGCGTTCTCTTATTTTTTCAGTTGGGTGTCAATCAATTGTTCTGCTGCGCGCCGGTACAAGTTACTCATATGAGCCATAGCGAGAATCTGCTCCAGTGGATCGGTCGTCGAAGCGGTCAGAGCGTCTTGTTCCGTTACGAAGCGGGCTGTATTTCGTTCCGTCAGTTCGAGGTAATTACGATAAAACCCTTCAAGATCGAGTTGATCCTGTTCGATCCCTGCGTTCAAGGGCGCAAGAATCGTTTTGATATCATTGATCGAAAACGAACTTTTCAATTGATAAATCAAGCTAATCAGAATCAAGTGTTCCTTCGTATACTTTTTATTCGTGACCGGAAAGAATAATTTCTTTTTGGCATAATTGTTGATCATCGTCTTCGTCAAAATCGTCTCGTCTGCACTTCGCGTCGTTTCCTCGAATGTCCGCTCGAACAGTTGAATGACTTGATCCATATAGAGATCGATATTCGGGATATCTTCGAGCCGTAATTGACGATCGTGTCTCGTGTCATCAGAATGTGTCATAAAAAAACCTCCAAAATCGCTAAAATAGGACTTTCTACTTCTCCATCATATGATAGAATACGTATATAACGCCATGTAGTATTCGAAACTACATATCAGGGGAGGAACGAAAGTGAAAGCTTATATGAGAGAACCGATTAATGGATTAACGCATCTTGGAGGGGCTGTCTTTGCTTTTGTCGGGTTACTGGCACTTGTCATCAAGGCATCGTTAGAACGGGGGGCATCACTTGCGATCGTCGCAGCGATTATTTTTGGTGTCAGTATGATGGCGCTCTATGCCGTCTCAGCGACCTACCATATGGTCCTTGCGAGCGACCGGGCAATCGCGATCTGGCGTCGGTTGGATCATTCGATGATTTATCTGTTGATTGCCGGGTCTTACGCACCATTTTGTCTCGTCAGTCTGAACGGTCCGACTGGTTGGGTCTTGTTCAGCATCGTCATGTTGATTGCAGTCTCTGGAATCACCTTTAAATTGGTTTGGTTCAACAGTCCACGTTGGTTATCAACGACGCTCTACATCGGAATGGGCTGGATCATGGTATTTGCGATCACACCACTTGCGCAAGTTTTATCACCGCTCGGCATCGGATTATTGTTCCTTGGTGGTATCTTCTACACGATTGGTGGCATCATTTATGGGCTGAAGCCACGTATCTTATCGTTCAAACATCTTGGATTCCATGAAATCTTCCATATCTTCGTACTACTGGGTAGCCTAGCACACTTTCTATGTGTCTACTTCTTCGTTTTATGAGGATGTCCTCCTTCAGTCAATGGCTGAAGGAGTTTTTTTTGTGTCTGATGGAAAATACAGGAGAAGTCGAGTGTCCTCACGAATGAAAGAACGAATAGATCACGCATAGGAGGAAAAGCATGAAACACACACGATGGCAATTAGAAAAACTCTACACGATTAACGACGTTAAAGCAGGAATTGCTACGATACAAGCCGCGTTGACGAAACGTCCGGCTAATGTGGCAGAACAGGTCGAGCGTTATCAGCAAGTCGCGCGCGACGTCGAAGAATGGAGTGACTTCATTTATTGCTTATATGCAGAAGATGTCACGCGCTCAGAAGTCCATTCATTGCTCGAGGAAATCGAAATCGTACAAGCGATGGTGCGCAGTGAGGCAGCAGCACTCGATACGAAGATCGCCGCACTGTCACAAGAAGAGTGGGAGGCGCTCGTCACTAGTTCACCATACGCCTTTTTCTTGAACGAACGCCGTGACATCCAGTCGCGTCGTGCACCACTGGTTCAAGAACAATTGTTGCAAGATCTCGGTGTGGACGGGTTCCAAGGCTGGGGGCAGCTCTACAAACAGCGTTTCATGGCATTGCGCGTCGACTTGGACAAAAAGCAGGTCACGATCGGTCAAGGGCTGCACGAAGCGATGTTCGCACCTGACCGTTCGGCTCGTTTAGCGGCAGCGACAGCAGTTGACACCGCTTGTGCACAAGAAGCTGACCTGTTTGCGACAATTCTGAACCGGATTGCCGGCTTCAGATTGCAATCTTACAAGATGCGGAACTGGGAGCAACCGTTGACTGAGTTGCTTGAGCAGAACCGGATCTCGGAAGCGAGCCTAAAAGCGATGATGGAAGCACTTGATCAACACCGCGACCTCTTTCACGCTTATTACGCTCGGAAGATTGCCCAGGCGGAGCGGATGACGGGAGAATGGCATGATTTTGAGACGAACACCTATCGCTCCGCGCGTCTCGTTCCGTTTGAGATGGCAGAGACAATCGTCACGACACAATTCAAACGATTGAATCCGCAGCTCGGCGCCTTTGCGGAAAACGTGTTTAGTGAGGGATGGGTCGATGCAGAGAATCGTCCTGGAAAAGCAGAGGGCGGATTCTGTGCTGCCTTTCCGATTGCCAAAGAGAGCCGGATCTTTATGACGTACCGTGATAGTTATCCGGACGTCGCAACGCTCGCTCATGAATTCGGTCATGCCTATCATAATTATTTACTGCAAGACGAACCGTATTTAAATCAAGTCAAAGGAACGAGCATCGCGGAGGCGGCTTCGACGTTCATGGAGAATCTCGTCCTCGATGCTGCCATCAAAGAGACGGAGGAGCGGGAGGAAGTGCTCGCTCTCCTAGAGGTCAAGATCCGGGAAGGGCTGAAATATGCCAGCATCGTTCCCGGAATGTTCCGTTTCGAGCAACGTTTTTATGCGGAACGTCAGCAAGGGACGGTCAGTGCCGAACGGTTAAGTGAACTCCTGCAAGAGGAAGAACGGTTAGCCTATGGTCTGGTATTGCCTGAACCGGCGCGCTATAAATGGATGTACATCAGTCATCTGTTTAATCCGAATCTTGCGTTCTACAACATTCCATACACGATCGGTTATCTGCTCAGCAATAGTCTGTATCAGACGGTTCAAGCGGATCCGAGTCAATTTTCAGCAGTCTTTGAAGCGGTCATGCATGATTCCGGTCAAGCGACGATCGATGAGATCGTTAACCGTCATCTCGATGCTGATCCGACATCTGTCGCGTTTTGGATGGAAGCTCAGCAACCGCTCGTCCAGGCAATTGAGCAGTACCTGACGTTAACGGAATCCTCTCTCTCCGTCGATTGAAGACGAATCGAAACGGGAACAGAAATGTAGGGAGGGATGCGGATGTATGAACAGGAGAAACAATTAGTCGCTGAGGCAGCACTAACTTATGTGAAAGATGGGATGATAGTGGGTCTTGGGACAGGTTCGACGACGGAACGGTTCATCGAAGCGCTCGGTCCACTTGTGCATGCTGGACTACAGATTCAAGGTGTGGCAACGTCACTTGCGACGGTACGATTCGCGGAACAGCTACACATTCCGTTGATTGACTTGGAAGAGGGAATGGAAATCGATTTGACGATCGATGGGATCGATCAGATTGACGGACGATTTCAAACGATCAAAGGTGGTGGCGGTGCACTATTTCGCGAGAAAATCGTCGCACTGATGAGTCGGGAATTGCTCTATCTGACAGATTCCTCGAAGTTCGTCCATCATTTAAGCGGACCGTTACCTGTCGAACTGGATCCGTTTGCCTTACCGTATGTGCGACAACGGTTACGTGATAAGCATGTCTCAGCAACGCTACGCGTGAAAGACGATCGTCCCTTCGTTACAGATGGAGGTCACGTGATTTTGGACGTTGATGTATCAGCCATCTCGGACGTCCGAGTATTTGCAAAAGAAGTGAAGAGCTGGTCGGGTGTACTCGATACGGGTTACTTCGAGCGACAGCCCGATCATGTCCTGACGGTCGAAGAGGGAAAGGTCAAACGCATCGCGCATCCACGACTGCGTGACGGCGGTGGGTTGGTTTAAGGGAAGAAAGAAGGAAACCGTATGGGCTTGAAAAAACGGTATTTATTCGGAGCAGGTGTCATTGCCGGTGCGAGTCTACTGTTGTTCAGGAAGCGGGAACAGAGCACACAGACCGATGCGTTACGAGACTATTTAGCGCATCTCGATCAGGATCCGAGTCCAGATGCTGCGAAAGACCCGGATGAGGTCGGATTGACGAAACTGGATTCGATCTATCGGTCGGAGTGGCAAGCGAATGGTTTCCCACGTTCGCGGACGGAGCTAGAGGAGCTTGAAAAATAAGAATGTCAATAAAATATTTCTTTATTGATAAACTAAATAACTTAATGATTTTTTAAACGGCTTAAATTCGTTATTTAAACGGACCTAAGCCGTTTTTGTGTCTTCTGCGCTATAGTTATGAATTAAAACGTTAATAAGAAAATCGTATGTGACTACTATTCAAAAATTCATTTCTAAAATATTCAATATTTAATTCACTATTCCATTATTCTTCTTTTATAACCTACATTTTGTAAAAAAACATGATAAGGTTTATGTATATTTCAAGGGATAATTCATCCCAAAGGGGGAACTAGAGTGACTTTATTTGTTAATGAGCTTAATTACATAGATCAGAAAGATAAAACAACAGTACTCGAAAAAGTTACGTTTTCCATTTCTCCAGGAAAGTCATTGGCGATTAGTTCTAATATTACCCATCGTCAGCTACTCATAAAGATACTTGAAGGTCGTATCCAAAGTGCAAATAAACATGTTCAAGTAAACAATCATCACCCAGGAAATACTGTACAATATCACTCGTCAATCAGTTTCTATTATGAGCAACCGTATACATACGATAGATTAACCATTTTAGATCATCTTGCTTTTTATAAAAAATTGTATAACAGCTCAAAAGCGATTTCAGACACACTCGAAGTTACACAATTAAGCGAGATAGCAAAGAAAAGAACAAACAAACTAGATCGTTCTCAAAAGAAACGTCTGCAACTCGCAATTCTTATTTTACAAGATACACCGGTGGTCGTTTTCGATGAACCGGATCAAAATATTGATCAATATACCAAGAACATTCTATTCAAAGTTATCGAATTGTTGCTCCAGGAAGAAAAGTGTCTTCTAATACTGACAGGAAGTACGGAGAGTGCAATTACTTTATCCGAAGAATCTTATGTATTAAGTAGTAGTGGGCTTACACGCATCAATACAGAAATTGAGGAAGAAGAGAACGCAATCTCAAAAAATGATGAAGAGATCAATGGACTTGAAAAATCCACTCCGTTTTCGCCTCTCGAACTGAATAAGGTCGTTGCCAAACTTGAACGTAATCTTATTTTACTGGATATAGATGAGGTCAAATTTTTCGAGAGCGCATCGGGAAGTGTTCAAATTCATGTGGCGGATACGATGTTACCGGGTCTATATACAATGAATGAGTATGAAACGACTCTTCAGGACCGGTATTTTTTCCGATGTCACCGTTCCTATCTCGTTAATCTGAAGAAAGTACGCGAGATTGTCACGTGGACACGGAACAGTTTTAGTCTGGTTCTCGACGATCGAACCGAAGTGCCTTTATCTAAGAATAAAATACACGTTCTTAAAGAGATGCTCGGCATTAAATGACGATCTTCTAGCAAGCTAATTACTCTTTTCATAAGCTTATTAACTCCTTTCATCGTTAAAATAGTGCGATGTATAGTGCTCTCTACTATTCTAAGGTTAGAAAACGAGAGGAGAACTATACTATGGAAAAGGTAATCGAAATTGAATCATTGACGAAACACTTTTCAGATAAGACGGCTCTTGACGATTTAAGTTTCTATATCAAGCAAAAAGAGATTTTCGGGCTACTTGGTCCCAGTGGCTCTGGTAAAACTACCATGATCAAAATATTGACTGGTCAAATGAAACCATCCACGGGTTCAACCAGTTTACTTGGAATTCCCTCTGAAAAACTCAAACAAAAGAACACCTTTCAGAAAGTAGGTATCATGACAGACAATAGTGGTCTCTACGATCGCTTGACGGTAAAAGACAATTTAAAGTTATTTTGCAAAATTTTTTCTGTCTCTGAAAACCGTATTCATCGTGCACTGGAGTTAGTCAATTTAGGTGATGAGCAGAATAAGAAAGTTGCCTTACTGTCGAAAGGGATGAAACAACGGGTACTACTCGCTCGAACTTTTTTACATCAACCCGAAATCTTATTCTTAGATGAACCTACTTCTGCGTTAGATCCTGTCAACACTCAAGCCATCTATTCTGCCCTTAAAGATATGAATCGAGACGGTGCGACGATTTTCTTAACGACTCACGATATGGTAGAAGCGGACACCCTTTGCGATCGTGTCGCCTTCCTAAATCGTGGTCATATCCAGTTGTTAGGATCACCAAAATCGATCAAACAGCGTTTTGCTGATCAGACGTTGACAATCGAATCATTAGACGGCCTAGAACACGTTTTCGAATCGAATGAAAAAGATGCTTGCCATATCTATGAAATGTTACGTACTAATCAGGTTGTATCTATCCATTCTAACGAACCGACTCTAGAGGACGTGTTCGTAAAAGTAACAGGGAGTGAACTCAGATGATCTTTTCAATCAATCGTACAATGGCCATTTTTCAGAAGGATGTAAAAGACGTGTCAAGAAACGTATTTGTCGGTACGACACTGTTAGTACCTATTTTGATGGCAATTGTCTATAAGAATATTGGCGAAGTGACGTTAGAAATTCACTACACCGTCATCAATTTGACATTCTCTTCAGTAGCAGCATTCGTTCAATGCACATTGATCGCAGAAGAGAAAGAGAAGAACACGTTACGAAGCTTGATGCTGTCACCTGCCTCCACTCTAGAGATTCTAGGTGGCAAAAGTATATTGACTGCACTGATCACACTCTTCACCATAGTCATCAGTGCCGTCATTACGGGTTATGCTCCGTCACATCCTTTCATCATAATAATTGGACTTCTCGTCTCTTGCTTGTTCTACCTTGCCTTAGGGACACTTCTAGGATTGATGACTTCCTCTGTGATGGAAGCTTCTGTCGCTGTATTACCTGTCATGTTTTTATTCGGATTCGGAACGTTGCTCCAGCAGGTTTCTGATAAATATCCGTTACTTTCGATTGTCGATTATTTGCCGAACTTACAACTGTTAGAGCTAGCTGAAAAGGTTGAGAATGGTGCCTCTTTCTCTTCGCTATCCATTAATCTAATCGTTATTTTGATTGCTGGTATATTATCTAGTGCTTTAGTCTTCATGATCTATCGAAAGAGAACATTAAAAGATTAATAGTCACTACAGCACAGAATACAAAAATCGATGGGGGTAAGAAATGATGAAAAAAGTACTGTTAGCAATTGTTGGGACGCTCTTTGGCCTACTCATTATGTATGTCATTCAGAACGGATTATAAAAATGATTGGTAGGAGAGTTTCACATAATAATTGATGCTTTTCACTTGAATTAAGTTTGACTTTCGTATTTGATTGGAAAAATGTATAGATCATATTTCTTAATTCGAGATATTTTCCTAAGTCATCAAAATTAGAATTTATGCAGTGTGTTCATACAAGTTATGCCTTTTTCGAGAGGAGATTCATTGAATGAAAACATTTTTAAACATCAACATATCGAGCTTTTTATATGCCGTCGCTTTATTCATTCCATTACAATGCATGCTAAATATCAATCGAATCATGAGACTTACTGATATGTCTTCAAGTATGTTTTGGACTCTGAATATCATGATTGGATGCATCACTCTAATCAGTATTCCTTTTTTAATTAGACGGATCACCTTCAAGTCCACTCTACATAAGTCGTTTGAACGAATCATCTGTCTTTCCTGGTTCGTCTACTTTGTTTTATTCACCTATTTCATAAGTGGGATTATTCCAGTCACGAATGAAGGAGACATGCCAAGCCCTGGTTTAGGCTTCATTTTAATCACCATTGTATTAACGTATCCAATTTTTGTAATGGTTTCTAAATTTCTTATCGTGGATCAAAAGTCGATGAAAGATTGAAAAAGTAGCAATTTGAAAGAAATGAATGATGTTATGAGGAGTCTACTGCCCCCGAACATTTTTTACAGATCTTAATAGAAGGATGTAAGGTACATAAAATTCCATAGCATTAAGGAGAGGGTATTTTGAAAAAACGATATTTATATTTCTATTCGACAGTCATTGTATTAATCGGGGGAAGCTTGTATTCGTATCAAGCAGGATACATCCCTTATACAACACCTTATATAGATAAAGAGCATGAGGAGTTGATGGATGCTAAGACCGTCAATTCAGTCAATCGAAAAGACTACATCGATAGATCGATGCGAAATATGGCTAACTTTGCACCTTATTCGACGGGTGATTCCATTACAAAGAATGTGACCATGAATGAACTGAGGTCGAAGATTGATGCGATGTACCACATCGAAAAATCTTTCCAATTCAAGTTGAATGATCCAGAATCAAAATCCTTACAAAAAGTAGCGAAGAACTATACTGCTTATATTGAGGCGCTTGAATATGTTGCGAGCAATATGCACGGTAAGGAATCGATGAACGTCGATCAAGCAAACTATCTGAAGAGTGCTTGGAATGAGGTCGTTACACCTGCACAATATATAAAAGATGAGGTCGATCGTTCTCAAGAAGGAGAGGCCGTCATGTTTGAAAAAGAAATTACTTCAGTTTGGAACTAATATTGATGGGGTTTAGGATGGATAAATTTGAACGTTTCGAATGATACAGTTAGATTACGACCTTATAAAGCTAGAATCTATAATATGGATTAAATGATATACAATCTAAACAGCCCTAGATCCTAATGATCCAGGGCTGTTTTCGTGCCTTTTAATATGTAAGCGATCCTGCAATGATCAAACCGATCGAAATCGATAAGAAGAGAAGCAACAAGCCGACTGCTTCGTTGTTCGCATCAATCTCTTTCGTCATGCTTAAGCGTGGGATTAGTAAATCCGCGAGATAGAATAAAACGATTTGTAAGACGATCGCGAGTGCGCCCCATAACACCATATCGAGAATGCTGACAGAGTTCGAAATACTCGAATACAGGACGATGGCGAGACCAAGAATTCGTCCACCGAAGGCGTAGACGGCCGCTTTCTTCCCGTTACGAATTAATTCAAGCTCCTTTGATTTCGTCGTCACCTCGAACAGGACGACACCGATGGCAAGGAGTACGGTTGCGACACCGATATACGAAAGAGTCGAGAGGAATAAATCACTGAATGTCATGCTGGTACCTCCATCATGATTTTTTATTTTTTTTGCGTTGTTCGTATGCAACATATAATTCGAGCAGTGCTCCGACAAGAATACCTGCTGATACATACAAATAGAAGTTGTCACCAATGAATCCGAACAAGAGACCTAATATGAGGCCGATCAGGATATAGGGACCTTTTGCTAACTTCATGCCAATCACCTACCTCTTCTTTAAAGGTAGCGGATTTCAGAGGTGACGTCCATCGTTATTCTTGAAAGCTGACGGCAGATTCTGCATTAGGAGAAAACAGGACGACTTGGTTCCGACCTTGTTGCTTCGCCTGATAGAGGGCAGCATCCGCATCCGGAAGGAGCTGGTCGATTTGAGATGTCGTTTCATCAAAAGCCGCTAAACCAAACGATGCCGTAAGTGGCAAATCGATCGAAGCCAATCGAAACGGGCTGGAAGCGATCCGTTCACGCAATTGTTCTGCTAAAGGAATCACTTCAGCGAGTGGCACGCCCTCAAACAGGACTGAAAACTCCTCACCGCCGTTACGGGATAAATACCCGCTTTCTGCCACTCCATCGCGCAGTCGATTGGCGAACTGCCGTAGCACCTCGTCGCCCGCCTCATGTCCATACGTATCGTTGACCTGTTTAAAATGATCAATGTCAATCGTCAACAACACGACCGACTGTTTGTTCAGGATCAATCGCTGTTTGACATCCGTGAAGTATTCATTAAAGGCGCGTGAATTATTTAATCCCGTCAAAAAGTCAAGTTGCGCTTTCTGACGAAGCATCCGTAATGATTGTTTGGTCAACCGAATATCGCGGATGATCAGCAGGGCGAGCCAACTACTTACGAACGATGCAGGAATGACGACTGTCATCACTTCAAGTAGAAGAATCTGTTTCGGTAAGACGATCCATAAGACAAGAGCGTGTAAAGCCGTCGCGTATATCGTCACGAGTGTGAATGTTCGTTTTGCATAGGGTGGCATCTCGCGAACGATCAGACTCGTTCCGAGAGCAACGGCGACGATGAAACCGAATGCGGTGAAGGCTGCTAGATTCGTTCCCAAACTGAAGCGATAGATGATGATTGCGATCGTCACGATCGTTGTCGGGATGGCACCACCAAAGTAGGCAGCGACGACGACCGGAATATGGCGCAAATCGACCATGACGCCAGGCGCTGCTTCGATCGTCATCTGCATGAGTAGTAATGAGATGACACTTAAGGCAAGGCCATACAACACGCGGGTCAGCCGTGGGGAGTCACGGGTGATCGGGAGCGGTGATAATTTTCCGAGCAGGTAGAAACCAGCCATTAATAGCGTCACGTTATGCAAGACGTCAAAAAGGATGCTTTTCATGAACTGTTCATCCTTTCAAATAAAAGTACGTTACTTAAAAGACATACGCCATAAAAGGACTAACTCCTGTTACTTGAAAAAATAATCTATCTGATCCAATTGTGTCTATAATGTGAAATTATGATTTCTATAAGCTGTACTTATGGTTTTACGAAATGTAATTGACCTTCTCGACACTGCGTTGTTAAATGATGAAGAAGCGAAATGAAAACGCTTACTAAATTTGAAGGAGATCTACTTATGGAACTCGTCATCATTCTTCTTGCCTTATCCTTATTGATGTTTGTTGCCTATCGTGGTTTTTCGGTCATCCTATTTGCACCAATCTGTGCCTTGTTCGCCGTCTTACTAACGAACCCGGATTGGGTGTTACCCTTCTTCTCGAATATCTTCATGGAAAAGATGGTCGGGTTCATCAAAGCATACTTCCCGGTCTTCCTTCTAGGAGCAATTTTCGGGAAAGTCGTCGAGATGTCCGGTATCGCGGAATCAATCGCGAAGACGATCATCCGCATGATTGGTGCAAAACGCGCCATCCTCGCTATCGTCTTGCTTGGCGCCATTCTTACATATAGCGGCGTCAGCCTGTTCGTTGTCGTGTTTGCTGTTTATCCGTTCGCGGCAAACCTGTTCCGCGAAGCGAATATCCCGAAACGTCTCATTCCAGGAACGATTGCCCTTGGTGCATTTACATTCACGATGGACGCGTTGCCAGGAACACCGCAGATTCAAAACGTCATTCCAACGACGTTCTTCAAAACAGATATCTACGCTGCACCGATCATGGGGACGGTCGGTGGCTTGTTCATCTTAGTCGTCGGGATGTGGTATCTCGAGTCACGCAAGAAAAAAGCCCATCAAGAGGGTGAAGGATACGCTGGATTCGAAGCGACAGCTGCGAGTGCCGCACCACAGATGGAATTGAAAAATGAACCAGAAATGACACTTGAGACGGATCGTCAACCGGTCTATCGTCAAGTCCTTGCTTTCGTCCCACTCGTCCTCGTTGCCGTCATGAACAAAGTTTTCACCTTGTCGATTCCGAAATGGTATCCAGAAGGGTTCGACTTTTCAGCGATTGGATTAGAAGCATTCGGAAAGATTGAGACACCAGCTGTTCTTGCGATCTGGTCCGTCCAAATGGCGCTATTGATTGGAATTCTCGCAGCGATGCTGTATGACTTCCCGAAGATCAAGACGAACTTCCAAGCGGGTCTAAACGTCAGTATCGGCGGCGCACTCTTAGCCGTCATGAATACCGGTGCTGAGTATGGCTTCGGTGGTGTCATCGCCGCACTTCCGGGATTCAAGTCCGTCTCAAGCGGGATCTCGGAAACATTTACGAATCCGCTCGTCAACGGAGCAGTCACGACGACGACGCTTGCCGGTGTCACTGGTTCAGCATCTGGTGGGATGGGGATTGCGTTAAGTGCGATGTCTGATAAATATACACAGGCAATCACGTCAGGCGGTGTGCCGCCAGAAGTCATGCACCGCGTCATCTCGATGGCGTCCGGTGGGATGGATACGTTACCGCATAACGGTGCCGTCATCACGTTGCTAGCGGTCACAGGACTCACACACCGTCAGTCCTATAAGGATATCTTCATGATTACGATCCTCAAGACAGTAACCGTCTTCTTGATGATCGGATTGTATAGCTTAACTGGTTTGTATTAAAGACTTCAAAGGGGGCATCATCAGATGAAACAGGGGAAAGTATACGCATCATTCGCGGAAGCGACAGCAGACATCTTTGACGGGGCGACGTTAGTCGTAGGGGGCTTCGGACTCTGCGGAATCCCGGAAAAATCCATTACGGCGTTACAAGAGAAGGGCGTCAAAGATTTGACGGTCGTCAGTAACAACTGTGGCGTCGATGACTTCGGACTCGGTTTGCTCTTGCAGACACGGCAAATCAAGAAGATGATTTCGTCGTATGTCGGAGAAAATAAGACGTTTGAACAACAGTACCTCAGTGGCGAGATTGAAGTCGATCTCGTCCCACAAGGTACGCTTGCGGAACGAATTCGTGCTGGTGGTGCTGGCATTCCTGGTTTCTACACACCGACTGGCGTTGGGACACCGATTGCCGAAGGAAAAGAACAAAAAGAGTTCGACGGAAAAACATATCTGCTCGAAGAAGGAATCGTTGGTGATTTTGCGATCGTCAAAGCCTGGAAGGCGGATCGTCTCGGGAATCTCGTCTTCCGAAAGACGTCACGCAACTTTAACCCGATTGTCGCGACAGCCGGAAAAGTAACGATCGTCGAAGTCGAAGAACTGGTTGAAGTCGGCGAACTTGATCCAAACGAAATTCATACACCTGCCGTCTACGTCCAGCGCATCGTCGTCGGGACGGATTATGAAAAACGCATCGAACGCCGAACTGTCCGGGAAGCTTGAGGAGGAGATTGACATGAAAACGACACGAGAGATCATCATTGAACGCGCACTTCAGGAAATTGAAGATGGGATGTACGTCAACCTCGGGATCGGGATTCCGACATTGATTGCCAATGCGATTCCGGACGACATGCATGTCATGTTGCAATCCGAAAATGGTCTGCTTGGGATCGGACCTTATCCACTCGATCATGAGGTTGATGCGGACGAGATCAATGCTGGAAAAGAGACGGTTACGGCACAATCAGGAGCTTCTTACTTCGATAGTGCTGAGTCGTTCGCGATGATTCGCGGCGGGCATATCGATCTCGCAATCCTAGGTGGGATGGAAGTCGATCAGAACGGTGATCTCGCGAACTGGATGATTCCGGGCAAGATGGTCAAAGGAATGGGCGGGGCGATGGATCTCGTCAATGGAGCAAAACGCGTCGTCATCATCATGGAACATGTCAACAAACACGGTGAATCGAAAGTCAAACAGGCGTGTACTTTGCCGTTGACAGGACGCGCTGTCGTCAATCGTCTGATTACGGACCGAGCCGTCTTTGATTTTACACCGGACGGGATGGTCTTGATCGAGACACTGAATGGTCATACGGTCGAGGACATCAAACAAGTCACGGAAGCGCGGTTCACGGTCAGTCCGGAACTCGAACGCGTGACGGTAGGGGAGTGAAGTTGATGGTACAAGGAGATATCGTACTCGTTACAGGTGCAGGGAGTGGAATTGGACTTGAAATCTCGAAGGCGTTCGCAGCAGCTGGCGCAAAAGTCGTCGTGACGGATGTCCGTGCTGAAGCAGCAGAGGGAGCAGCGGCATCAATTCGCACGGCCGGTCATGAAGCAGTCGGGATGACGTTAAACGTCACCGATGAAGCACAGGTCGAAGCGGTCTTGAAGCAAACGGTCGAACAGTTCGGTCGACTCGACGTCTTGATCAACAACGCTGGTCTTCAGCACGTCTCACCGATTGAGGAGTTTCCGACGGAGAAGTTCGAATTGATGATTAAGATCATGTTGACGGCACCGTTCATCGCCATCAAACATGCTTTTCCGATCATGAAGGATCAAGGCTACGGACGCATTCTCAATATGGCATCGATCAACGGTTTGATCGGCTTTGCCGGTAAAGCAGCATATAACTCAGCGAAACATGGGTTGCTCGGTCTAACGAAGGTCGCAGCCCTTGAAGGAGCGGAACACGGAATCACCGTCAACGCGATTTGCCCGGGGTATGTCGATACACCGCTCGTCCGAAATCAGATGGAAGACTTGGCAAAGACGCGTCACGTTGAACTCGAAAAAGTACTGGAAGAAGTCATCTATCCGCTCGTTCCGCAAAAACGGTTGCTCGCCGTCGAAGAAATCGCAGATTACGCATTGTTCCTCGCGAGCCGTAAAGCAAAAGGCATCACCGGACAAGCGAACGTACTCGATGGTGGATATACGATTCAATAAGGAGATGGAGCAGATGAGTGAAGCAGTCGTCATCGTCAGTGCGACGCGCACGGCGATTGGAAATTTCAATGGAAGTTTGAAGGACATCAAAGCAACGGAACTCGGAGCGACAGTCATCCGCGCAGCACTCGAAAAAGCTGGTGTCGCAGGAAATCACGTCGACGAAGTCTTTTTCGGTAACGTCCTCTCAGCAGGACTTGGTCAAAATCCAGCACGGCAAGCGGCACTCGCTGCCGGATTACCGGAGACGTGCCCAGCGATGACCGTCAATAAAGTATGCGGATCCGGCCTCTCAGCCGTCCATCTTGCGTATCAGGCGATCAAGTCGGGCGAAGCCGATGTCATCGTTGCCGGTGGGATGGAGAACATGAGTCAGGCGCCGTATGTCCTTGCAGGCGCACGGTCTGGACTGAAGATGGGCAACCAACCACTCGTCGATACAATCATCCAGGATGGACTTGAGTGTGCGTTTAATGACTATCACATGGGGATCACGGCAGAAAATTTAGCCGACGCCTACGAACTTTCCCGCGAAGCGCAGGACCAGTTCGCTGCGACGAGTCAGCAAAAAGCCCAGACGGCATTGGTAGAAGAACGGTTCGTCTCGGAAATTACGCCAGTGTTGATTCCACAACGAAAAAGCGATCCAATTCGTTTTGAACAAGATGAGTTTCCGCGAGCGGGCACGTCTGTCGAAACACTCAGCCGTTTGCGTCCGGCGTTCAAGAAGGACGGAACGGTCACGGCAGGCAATGCATCTGGCATCAATGACGGAGCTGCTGCGCTCGTCATCATGTCCGCGACAAAGGCAAAAGAACTCGGTGTGACACCACTCGTTGAGATCGTTGCGAACGGAACGTCCGGCGTCGACCCGAGCATCATGGGGATTGGTCCCGTTCAAGCGGTCCAGAAGGCACTCGGTAAAGCAGGACTGACGCTTGACGAGATCGATGTCATCGAAGCGAATGAAGCGTTCGCAGCGCAATCCCTCGCGGTCGATGCGGAGCTTCAGTTCCCGCATGAGAAACTCAACCGCAACGGTGGCGCGATTGCGCTCGGTCATCCGATCGGTGCGAGTGGGGCGCGAATTCTCGTCACGTTGATTCATGAGCTCGAACGGACGGGTGAAACGCATGGTCTTGCGACGTTATGTGTCGGTGGCGGGCAAGGGGTTGCGACGATCGTAAGGTCTGTAAGAGTATGATTGAATTAGGAATAATAAAAAGAAATGAAAACACTCCCTCAATTCAAATAATTTGAACTGCCCCATAAAAGTTGGACATAAAAATCCAACTTTTATGGGGTGTTTTTTATGGTCAAATATACAAAGGCGTTTAAAGTCCAAGTCGCTGAGCGTTATCTGACAGGACGAGACGGATACCGAGGTGTAGCGATAGAATTCGGGATAGCACGTGAACTGATCCGCGAGTGGTCGCGTCTCTATGAGCGTTGGGGGGAAACGATCTTCGATCCTTCCTATACAAGCTACTCGCTGGCATTTAAACTGGAGGTATTAAACGACATGGTGACCAACAGGCTGTCCAATATAGAGGCGGCCGTAAAGTACCGAATTTCTTCCCCAGGGACGATCTCGAGATGGCGATCGACGTATGAACGGGAAGGGACCGCAGGTCTGGTCGCCAGACCGAAAGGACGTGCCCCGATGGCGAGACGCAAGAAGAAGGAATTTGAAGAGATGACAGAAGTCGAGAAGCTCAAAGAGCGGATCGAGTATCTCGAGATGGAGAACGCTGCGTTAAAAAAATTGAAAGCCTTGGTTCAAGAAGAGAATGCGCGACGAACCGGATCAAGGCACAAGTAATCGACGAATTGCGGTCAGTCTATCCCGTTCCGGGACTCCTTCGCGTGCTCGGTATGGCACGAAGCGTCTATTACTATTGGCGGACGCGCCTGACGGGCGAGGACAAGTATGCGGAGGTGAAGACAGCTATCCATACTCTCTTCCACGAACACGAGGGACGATGTGGCTATCGTCGCATCCACGCACTTCTCGAACGCCAAGGCTTCCGGCACGATCCGAAGACCGTACGCCGTCTCATGAATGAGCTCGGTCTAAAATGTCTTGTCCGTATGAAGCGATACCGCTCCTATAAAGGACGGGTCGGAAAGGTCGCACCGAATCTTCTCCAACGTGACTTCAAGGCCACCGGCCTGAACCAGAAATGGGTGACTGACGTCACTGAGTTTCACCTGTTCGGGGAGAAACTCTACCTCTCGCCGATGATGGACTTGGGAAATCGTGAGATCATTGCTTATACCCTATCGGACCGCCCTACCTATCAATTCGTTGGTGAAATGTTGGATCAGGCAATCGGGAAGCTCGACGGGAAAGCCCGACCGATTCTGCATTCCGACCAAGGGTGGCATTATCAATATCGAGCGTTCGTCGGTACGCTTCACGAGCACGGCATTACGCAAAGCATGTCCCGTAAGGGCAACTGCCTCGACAACGCAGCCATCGAAAGCTTCTTCGCTGTGCTCAAGTCAGAGCTCCTGTATCTCAAGGAGTTCGATGACATGGACCACTTCAAATGTGAGCTCGAGCGTTACATCGAGTACTATAACCATCGTCGTATCAAGAGACGACTAAAAAACCTGAGCCCGGTGGAATACCGGACTCAGGTCCTCAAGGTCGCCTGACAAATTATTTATTGTCTAACTTTTTTGGTTCAGTTCATAATTTAAGGGAGTGTGTGACATTTAAGCTGTCTTCGTTTGCTGAGAAGACGGCTTTTTCGTTTGCCAACATATATAGAATTACTGTTCACTACTTTTCTTTGAAACTGCGACCCATACTTCACTATAAACCTGTTCAGGGTCGTCACCGTGAATCGTAAAGGAGATGGCAGGCAAGTCAATCAATTCATAACCAGAGGAAGGTAACCATTCAGAATATGATCGAGCCATCGTATCTTGTAAAGTTGCTGGGAAAGGTCCACGATTCGGGAAAATGACCCATGTCGATGCATCGATGTACAACTGTTCAAGTCCTATACCGGAATCAGTTAATTTTTGCGTTGTAGCATATCCTAACATATGAGTAAGTGAACCGGTTTCTTCCTGGAATTGTTCCTCATGATCAAAAGATACATTCAATATATGATTAGGATAAAGATCGGCCATTGCCTTCATTTGTCGTCGTTGATCCGTCGTGATGGATTGGGCAAGCTCAATGATGGATTCATTAACCCCTTCAAATTGAATTGGTACACGTTTAGAGACACCCGTTATAAAAAATGAACTTTTTTCTTCGATTTTAAACTCCATTGAAGTTCCTCCTTTAATTTCTAAATAAAATGTGAAGGGAGGAAAGTTTTTTTGAATCTGATGTTTTATAGCAAATGACGGTAAATAACCTGACCAGTTACGAAAAGCTCTCGAAAAACCTTCTACAGAACGGAAGCCATACTGGAAGGCGACCGTAGTGACAGAAGCACCTTGAATTAAGTCGCGATTCGCTTCTGATAAACGCCTTTGTTTAATATACTCCGTTAGTGTTACCCCGGACATATAAGAAAACATTCTTCGAAAATGATAATCGGATAGTCCTGTCAGTCGAGTAATGTCTTGAGGTGATAGTTCTTCCGTCAAATGTTCATCGATATAACGCATCAATTGATTTAATTGATCGAGCAATATTTATTCCCCTCCTTTCACTATTCACTATACGTGTCGCTGACAAAGGAGACTTGATTCTTTGCATACGAATTAAGTCGATTGGTGAGAGTCATCATTGTGGACAATTTATATTATCTTCTTTTTTAAAAAGAAGTAAAAGCTTCTACTCCGTCAGATGAACTTATGAATCCGGTTTCACGCTTCGACGCACAGACGTAACAAATTATGTAGAAACAAGCTATATCAAACTTTCTGCATAATTTTCAGAATATTCTCCAGATAAACTCCTAGCACGAGCTCTTAAACGTATGGTATTCTTTCGAACGAAGTACTTCATCTGCTTAGGGAGCGGATCAAGTCGATCATCATCAGTGGGGGTTTATTATGTCTAAAACTGTTCCAACATCATTTATCATCGTCATCGGTATGATGCTCTTCGCCTTGTTCTTCGGGGCAGGCAATCTCATCTTTCCACCGATGCTCGGACAGCTCGCAGGGGAGCATGTCTGGGTCGCCAATGCCGGTTTCCTCGTTACCGGTGTCGGTCTACCATTGCTAGCGATTCTCGCTTTCGCGTACTCAGGGGAACGCGATCTACAAGCGATGGCGTCACGTGTCCATCCCGCATTCGGAATCGGGTTCTCGGTCATCTTGTATCTGGCAATCGGACCATTCTTTGCGATTCCACGCGCCGGAACGGTCTCATATGAGATCGGAATCAAGCCATTCTTCAGTGAGTCAACGAGCCACTGGCCTTTACTCATCTTCACGGTCTTGTTCTACACGGTCGCTTGTCTTTTGTCGTTGAACCCGACGAAGATCGTCGATGTTGTCGGTAAGGTACTGACACCAATCAAGATTACGTTCATCGGTCTCTTGATCGTCGTCGCCGTCCTTCATCCAATCGGAAGTTTTCAGAATCCTTTGAAGACATATCAGTCGAATGCCTTCTTTAACGGTTTCCAAGAAGGATACATGACACTGGATGCACTTGGGGCCTTCGTCTTCGGTATCATCATCATCGCAGCGATCAAGGAAAAAGGCGTCACGTCAAAGCGACAGTTGTTGCTGATTTGTACGAAAGCGTCCTTGATTGCAGCAGCTTTGCTAGCAATCACGTATTCGGCGCTTGCCTTCATGGGTGCTTCGAGTGTCTCGGAAATCGGACAACTGGCGAATGGCGCAGAAATCTTGTCGGCTGTGTCGGATCATTACTTCGGTGAATACGGTGCGATCTTGCTCGGTCTGATGATCACGGTAGCCTGTATGACGACAAGCGTCGGTTTGATCACGGCCTGTGCATCGTTCTTCTCGGCACTCGTGCCAAAAATCTCGTACGTCAAATGGACGATTGGTTTATCGGTCTTCAGCGCACTCGTCGCGAACATCGGTCTGAATCAATTGCTCGCCGTCTCAAAACCAGTCTTGATGACGCTTTATCCACTGGCGATCTGTCTCATCTTCTTGACGTTCTTGCATCCACTCTTTAAAGGCAAACCAGCCGTTTATCAAGGGGCGCTGTGGATGACATTCCTCATCAGCTTGTTTGATGGATTAAAGACAGCAGGGATCAACGTCTCAGCTGTCACGGACGTGTTCGATGTAGTATTACCGTTTGCTTCCGTCAGTCTCGGGTGGGTCGTTCCAGCGATCATTGGTGGAGTGATCGGAGCAGTCGTTGGTAAGAAAACAGCGGAGACACACTCGTCGTCGCGTATTGCTTAAAAATTAAGTCCCTTCACTCAGATTACACTGGGTGAAGGGACTTTTTTGTTGTGACGGTGCAACGTACTTTAGCAACAGTTGTTGACAAAAACCGGTAGAGTGATGCTATAGTGTTAACGAAAATGATATTCATTATCAATTAGGGAAATTCAAAGTTGATATACGAAAAAAAGTATCAGGTAGCAAATGTTTTTAGGAGTGAGTTGGAAATGACAGAAGCACTACATACATTTCGAGTGAGGAAACACGCATTACAAACAGGAGGACAATTGGCGTTACGTCCGAGTTTGATCGTCGTCATACAAGGCGCTGGCATTACCTACACGGAAAGAAAACGTCTAGAGGCGGGAGAAGCCTGTTTCGTCAAGAAATCAGGTGAACGATTCATCGTTCAGGAGGGGCATTGTCTTTTGTATCAGTTAGAGGTTGAACTGACGCCATTTCCAATCTTCCGACAACCAACGAATGAACTAGTGGAGTGCTTAGAACGAATGCACAGTTGTCCAGAAACAATAACCGGTTCTCTTAGACAGCATCGCTATCTGTATCAACTGCTGGAGCAATTAAGTGAACGTCGTCATGAGCAGACGTTTGAGGAAGTGACGTCCCAGTGGTTAGAAGAACTCGGGAAATCAAGAACAGTCAGTGACTTGGCAAATGAGTTGAATATGTCACTGCCGACGTTTTCCCGCCAATTCAAAAAGCACTACGATCAATCACCCAAGGAACTGGTTCATCAATTGCGGATGCAACGGGCGAAGGAGTGGATGATTGCACATCCAGATTGGACGATTGCTGAGATCGCAGAACGTGTATCAATCAATGATGAATTTTATTTCAGCCGTCTCTTTAAAAAACGTGAGGGACTATCACCAAGTCAGTACCGGAAACGGTTGATTCCACGGGTCGGAATTTGGAGTCAAGCGTTGTTGCAAGATCACTTATTGGCACTTGGCATTCAACCTGTCATCGCACCGACTTTTCCGACACAATATCGTTCGAACGGTGTGCCAGACTATTTAAGTGAACTCGAAGGTACGCAACTATACGACGCGTCAACAACGATTTTACCGGAATGGTTCGAGACATCAAATCTCGATCTCGTTTTACGGACACCGATACGAGGTGAATCACTATCTATGTTAATGTCTTGTCCGGTCATCGATATTCCGAAACAAACTTGTTGGAAGGGTTACTTGTATGCTGTTGCTACGGCAACCGATACGCTTGAGCGAACGACTGACATCATCAACGAAGTCGAGACGCTTGAAACAATTGTGAAGCAACAGTTCGAATTCAATCGGAATGTGACATGGGCCGTCATTTGGATCAGAGACTCAGAAATCCGACTGTACGGACGAACAGGGCATACGATGTTGGATTTTCTGTTCAGTGAAATCGGTTTACAAGCCGTGGAAGGACTTCCGCATGCCGTCTACATGACGATCGACTTAGAAACATTACAGCAGTTGGATCCGGATGGTCTGTTCATACTGTGGAGTCAACCTGCAGATGTGGAACGAATTCGAGGAACGAGGGTGTGGCAAACGCTTCGTGCCGTTAGGACGGGGCGTATATTTTACCCAGACAGTGTCGATTGGGATCCGTGGGGACCACTTGGGAGAATGCATATGTTACGTCAATTGCATACGTATATCAGCGATAGTAACTGTTTTGTTTGTCCATGAAGAATGAAAAGAAAATCCATGTCACTCATCATTGATAATGATTATCATTACAGGTGGAGTTCACAATGAGGCAGAGAAGGCTGATAAATGAACCTAAAAAGTCGTCGCCTTGTCGTACGAATGTTAGGAAGGATCGTTTGTTTGATTGGTGTTAAATCTCACGACGATACGTGACTCCTGGCATTTAATCGATTGTGAAAAAGGATTGAAGGAACTTGAAAACGTTTTACTTAACATAAGTGCGTATACGTACCATCAAAAACGGGGAAACCCGTTTTTCTATTGATATGGAATGAGAATGATTTTCAATAAGAGGAGGAGTAGAGCGTGCGAACATGCGAAGAACAAATCGAGCGATTAGCGACCGAGGTGACGCTTCAATCGTTCATGAACAGCTACATCAGAGAAGTGAACCCGGGCGAATGGGTCAACGAGAGACCGTTTGATGCATCCGAGATATCCTCTTTTTATTGGATGAAACCGTATCTCATCGAAATCAAACGTCGTTCCATCATCGGACGCCACGAGATTGGAATAATCCGTGAAAAGACAAAAAGCGGATGGCGGGAAGTTTCAGCCATGTCCTGTATCATCACCTGTTGCACCAAGCTTCAACAAAAAGATCCGGATCAAACGGACTTACTCTTTCGTGTTCTTGACAGTCACCGGACAGTGCAATTGATTTTAGAGGAACAACTGGACGCACAAGAGCAAGAGACATTCATCGATTATGAACAACGCTTGTGGTGTGGTCATTGGTTCCATCCGACCCCGAAAAGTAGAGTCGGTATGACCGACTGGCAACAAAAGGCGTATGCGCCTGAATTCCGTCAACCGTTTCAACTTCACTATTTTACAGTACATGAGACATTGCTCGAAGAACGTTCAGGTAGCTATGAGACAATCAGTCAGCTGATGGAAAATCAACAGGCTAACTCGATTCAAGCGACGGCACAAGAGCGAATCATTCCAATCCATCCGCTTCAAGCCGAGTATTTGTTGCGTCAGCCAACAGTCGAGCAATGGATTGATCAAGGTATTCTCCGTTATCATGGCGCATCTGGACCACTTTATAACGCGACTTCATCGATCCGGACCGTCGAAGCACTCGACCGAAGCCATATGTTGAAGTTATCCATACCTGTCCAAGTGACGAACTCAAGACGCGTCAATAAGCGGCACGAATTAGAGGCTGGTTATTTGATGCATCGCTTGTTTTGTCATCTGTCTCTTCCTGATACGTTTGACCTCATTCATGATCCTGCGTATTTAGCGATCCGGACTAAAGAAGAGACCGGATTCGAAGTCATTTTGCGAGAGCCAGCACCCCACGCGGTAAATGTTGCGGCACTCGTCCAACCAGCATTGCCGGATTCAGAATCACTCCTGTTGCGGCTCATCCGGCAGTCAGGATCAATCGAAACGGAGCATGTCACTCGGTGGTGGAAACAGTACTTGGAGTTGACGTTAGGAGCGATCGTCACACTGTATGAGGAACAAGGAATCGGGCTCGAGGCACATCAACAAAATAGTCTCATTACATTTGAAAAAGGATGGCCAGTTCGATATCACGTCCGGGATAATCAAGGCTATTACTTAGCAGACACGAATCGAGATTCCTTCATCCTGCTAGAACCGGAGTTGAAGCATACGACGTTGTTCTACTCAGAAGAAGTCATTGCTGAGCGTTTGACGTACTACATGATTTGGAACCATCTAGCGAGTGTCATCGACCGATTGGCAGCAGACACATTATTGAACGAAGAAGTTGCTATCGCGTTACTGCGTGAATGGTGTCAGGTACGAGTTGAAAATCTAGAAGGGAGAGGCAGAGCTTGGCTTTTGATGTTGTTAGAATCGTCGACACTTCCATACAAGGCGAATTTACTAACACGCCTTCAAGGACTAGATGAACTCGAAGTCGAGGGGGAACGGGTTTGTTTCGTCGACTTGGATAATCCGTTACGGGAGGGAAACTATGCTTTACGACAGCAAAACACGCATCTGCAAACAACTTCTTGAGAGTCTGTTATTTGAGCGGATTCTTCCTTTTACTGAAACGATTGTCGGAACAAAGCATTGTTTTACATTCCACTTAAAAGATAGTGAAGTGACAGTCGAAGGCAAACGTGGTCCGTTCGACCGAATACGGCTCGACATCAAGACGTTACGCTCATCGAAGTCATCCGGCGTCAATGACTGGTTTGAGTATCTTTTGACGCAATTGCCGATCTCGGACGACTTTCAGGAAGAGTTGCGACGTACACATGATTTCGATGACTTGTCGCAGCGACATCGTCTACGAATCCACCGAGCAGGCTTCGGTTATGAAGAGTTGGAGCAGACCATCATCGAAGGGCATCCCTACCATCCTTGCTTCAAATCAAGAATTGGCTTTTCGCATGCCGATCACGAGGCATATGGACCTGAAGCGGGCAATCGCTTCCAGTTGCATTGGGTCGCCTCGCCGCCTACGCTCGTTCAAGGAAATGGGATCATGCCGATTCGACGAATACTTGGACAGCATAAACTTCACGGTTTTTTGGAAAAGCTAGAGAGCTTGAATCGAATCGATTATCAGATTCTTCCTGTCCACCCATGGCAATGGTCACGTATCAAGCAGGAGGTGGCGCAAGTCGGAGGTATCGACTTAGGAGAAGGCGGGGTATTCGTGCAAGCGACGCAGTCGATTCGAACCGTTTTTTGTCCAGGTCACCCCGAACTACCGCATATCAAATTGCCACTCGACTTGAAGCAAACGTCAGCCGTTCGGACTTTTGCCGTGCCGAATGTCGTGGCAGCTCCTGCAGTATCGGATTGGTTGAAAAAACAGGCGAGTGAATTGCCGGTGACGCTGTTATCTGAATTTGCTTCATGCGTCGGCTCGAGCGGTCCACTTGCGGGTCGGGTCGGCTGTGTCTTTCGAGAAAACGTCTTGACGTATGCTCAACCGGGCGAGCAAGTCATGCCTTTGACGGCACTTGCTCAAATCGAGGTCGACGGAAGACATTTTCTAGGACCGTGGTTGGAACGATATGGTCATGAACGGTGGCTTCGTCGATTCTTCGTTGTCTATCTCGAACCGATCATCCGACTCGTCACTGAGAAAGGAATCGGTGTGGAAGCTCACGCCCAGAATACGTTACTTGTCTTACGGGACGGATGGCCGGAACGGATCATTCTCCGCGATTTTCATGATAGCGTCGAGTTCGTCACCGAGTTACTCGACGATCCATCGGATGTACCCGATTTTAAGAGGCTACATCCTGATTTTGATGCACCGCTCAACACGTATTACGAAATGTCACACCCGCTTGCCTTACGCGAACTGCTGTACGATACATTATTCGTCTATCATTTGACGGAACTAGCGTATCAACTTGAACAGACGGAGAACTTGAGTGAAGCGACGTTCTTTGATTGGATGCATCAGACGATCGAAGGATTGCCGATTGATCGAGACCGACTAGAACGAATCGGATGGTACGAACAAAGAGTAACAGCAGAAGCCTTACTGGCACCACGGTTTGGTTTGACGAATCAAATCGATGTAAAGAATTCACTCGTTCAACGAGGAGAGGAAGACGATCATGCTATGGATTGAGAAAGAATGGGTGACAGAAGAAGAATTGACGACACATGAACTGGTGAAGCAATCGTTCATAACGGAAGGGAAGACCGTAGCCATCTGTACGTCAGATACAAAAGCGTGGTTAGCCCTTTGTCTTGCGATGCGCCGAATGAATGGAACGATCCTGCCCATTCATCCGGATACGCCAGTTTCCGGTGCTGAGCGTCTAGCGACACAAGCCGGATGTGGTTATTTGATTTATCAAGAGACCATCGTTTCGCTTCCGGAAGCAGAAAAACGTGCGGGTGGATTGATTCAATTCAGTTCCGGTACAACGGGGCTACCAAAAATCATTCACCGGACATGGGAGTCGATCGAGACGGAACTGAATGCTTATACGAACAGTTTTCCGCTGACGACGAAAGCGACGATCGTTGCTTGTCCGACGACGCACTCATTCGGATTACTGTGTGGAGTGTTCGCGACTTTAAGACGTGGAGCAACACCAGTCATCCTACAAGACTTCTCACCGCGTCATGTGCTAGCAATCCATCGTTTGCATCCGGACGCGATCATCTATACGGCACCGGGACTGGCGTATGCGATGAGTTTGTTCCCGCAAACAGTTCACGCAGTGATGATTTCCGGGATGACATTACCAGAAAAGTGGTTCCGTTCGATTGAACGGAAGACACATCATTTGCTTCAACAATATGGCTGTTCAGAAATCGGCTGTATCGCACTTCATCCGAATCCGTCGAGTCCGCAAGCGATCGGCTTTCCACTAGAGCATCTTGAGATTGAAACTGGAACGAAGGGAAAACCAGCAGAATTAGTCGTTTCGCAACAAGGCGTACGGATCGGTACGAAGGATTTGATGTACTTTGAAGACGGGCTGCACTTTCTTAGCCGGCTCGATGAGATGATCAATGTGTCTGGCTTATCCGTCTATCCAGGGGAAGTCGAAGATGTCTTGTATCAGCTTCCGACCGTCGAGACTGTCGTCGTCTTTAAACGAATGGATGCGTTTCAAGGAGAGCGCGTCTGCGCTCAACTCGTGACGACAGCATCAGAGGAAGAACTGAAACAACATTGTATGAAGCATCTCGCACCACATCAACGACCGACGGAGTGGCAAATCGTTGAGCAAATCGAGCTGTCTGCGAATGGAAAAGTGAGTAGAAAACGATTGGAGGAACAAACATGTCCCGTTTAACGATTGCGCAATTCGAAGATATACTGACAGAACAGCTCGAATGGTCATCATCTGTCGCTGTCTCGACAACAGACTCTCTACGAGATGATCTAGGACTCGATTCGATGCGCTTGATTCATCTGTTGCTTCACCTTGAATTGGAACACGGGTTAGTGATTCCCGATGAGCACATGTCAGCCCTGCCCAAAATGCGAGTAGAAGAGTTGATGTCTGTTTTACAGGAGGTCGCACATGATTAAAGTACACTGTCTCGTCAGTTGCGTCTGCGAGACGATCAAACGATCGGACGCGGACCATCGTCCCTATTACTTTGGCGTGTGGGACTCTTCGTTCTCCTTGTCAGCCGATTATGTCCTCTCACATCATGATGAGAAGATCGATCATCAGGAGATGCTTGTTTGGTATGAACAGCTTTATGGCATACCTGTCGAAGAATGGTATGATCACGAGCAATCAAAGGAACTGAATATCGCACATCTTATTAAACGAGTCGAACAGAAAAACGAGGACGAGTCAGTGATTGTCATGTTGGATTTAGCTAGTCTACCTGAGCGCGAAAATAAATTTCACCATGATGTGTTTCCCCACTACGTCATGTTAGAGGCGACAGAAAATCCGGAAGTATGGCACATGCTTGATCCTGATTTCCGATATGAAGGTGATGTTGCACGCGAGCGTATTCTGGAAGCGGTACGTCATCCTGCTGTCGCTGGTGGGTTCGCGTTTCAGAGTACGGATGTTCGAATACCGGACGCGACGACGGTAAGTGCCTATTTCATGAGTTGTCTAAACGTACATCATCCATTGACCGAGGCAGTCAGACGTGTTGTGCATCACTATCGTAAACAACCTGAGGGATTACCGAATGCCTTAAAGCAGTTACCTGTCATTGCCATTCGAAAATACGCCTATGAGCATGCATTTGCTTATTTATATGAAACGATTGGACGCGACTTGCAGACATCTGATTTTGAAGAATGGACGGATGAGGTTGAAACATTAGTCAATCAATACTCTGTCATCCAGCATCGGGCTGTTAAATATGCTGTAACGCGTCAACCGGAAGTGTACTTGGAAATCGAACGATTGATCGAAGAACAATGGGCACGGGAGAGTGCAATTAAACGGCAACTCGTCGACACGTTCCATGCGTATCAACGACAGGAGGGGATTGAACATGAAACTCGCACTTTGCACGATCAGCTATCGGCATCATCTGCGTTCATTTAATGATTTGATCGATTTTGCTTCAGAAGAACGCTTTGACGCCATTGATATCTGGGGCGTTCATGCTGAACATTTAAGGATGGAAGAAGTCGATCGGCTGAACTCGTCCCATCTGAACGTCAGTATGTTGAGTCATTATTTAAATTTAAACGCATCGATGTCAGAACTACTTGCGGAGACAAAACGACTCTCGCGATTAGCGACACGAATCGGAACGGAGCGTATCCGCATCTTTGCTGGTAATGAGGCGAGCCATACCTTATCCGATGCAAAATGGGATCAACTCGTTTATCGATTGAAGGGGATTTGTCGTGTCCTTGATCCTGCAGGACAGCGATTATTACTTGAATTTCATCCGAACACTGCAACGGATACGGTTGCGGCAACGATACGTTTATTACAAGCGATCAATCACCCGGCATGTCGGATCAACTTTGACGTCTTACACGTCATCGAATCAAAGGCAGATCCCGTCGAAGCATACTTCAGACTTGCAGCGTATGTGGATCACCTACACTTAAAAACAGTGGCGAATGCTGAACAGTTTTCAGTTTTTGAACCAGCAAATGTCTATGCGGCAAGCGGATCGCGGGAAGGGATGGTTCCATTGTTCGAAGGGATCGTCGATTATCACCGGTTCTTTGAAGACGTTTCAGGTCATCTCGATCACTTGACGGCTAGCCTCGAATGGTTCGGTCCTGATCCGGACGAGCGATTAAGAAGTGATCGGAGTCTCATCACACAAGCTCTTGAAAGAGTACCCGTTTTGTCAAAATGATTCGAATCGATGGGGTTTAAACGTTAGTAGAAAAGGAAATTCCTCTACTGTATGTCATTGACTATCGTGTCCCTTACAGAAAGGATGTTGAAACATGTCAGAACGTGTCTTCATTAGTCCCTCAAAGTATGTCCAAGGAAAGGATGTCATTGACCGGCTCGGTACATATGTGAGCCCGTTCGGTGAAAAAGCGCTCGTCATCGCGGATGATGTCGTCTGGAAAATCGTCAAGGAACGCGTTGAACAATCGTTGTCTAGTGAAAACGTCGGCATCGAGAAAGCCGATTTCAGTGGCGAAGCCTCACGGCATGAAGTAAAACGAATCGCGGAGCAAGCAAAAGCGGCAGATGTTCGGTTCGTCATGGGTGTCGGTGGCGGGAAAACGCTCGATACGGCAAAAGCGGTCTCAGATGAGCTGAACGTGTCCGTCGTCATCGTTCCGACGCTTGCTTCGACCGATGCCCCGACGAGTGCTTTGTCCGTCATCTATTCCGACGAAGGGATTTTCGAAAGTTATCGCTTCTATAAGAAGAATCCTGATCTCGTTCTCGTCGATACGAAACTGATTGCGCAAGCGCCGGCGCGTTTCTTTGCGTCCGGAATCGCCGATGCGCTCGCGACTTGGGTCGAGGTTCGGAGTGTCGTCGCTTTTGGTGGACAGACGATGGCAGGCGGGCGACCGACAATTGCGGCACAAGCGATTGCCAAACGGTGTGAGGAAGTCTTGTTCGAGCATGGACGACTGGCGTATGAATCCGTCCAGGCGCAAGTCGTCACACCAGCACTCGAAGCCGTCGTTGAGGCGAATACGCTCTTAAGTGGACTCGGTTTCGAGAGTGGTGGATTAGCTGCAGCGCATGCGATCCATAACGGGTTCACAGCGCTGGATGGTGAGATTCACCATTTAACGCATGGTGAGAAAGTTGCCTTTGGTACACTCGTTCAACTGGCGCTCGAAGAACATCCACAAGAAGAAATCGAGCGGTACATCGCGCTCTACACGGATCTTGGCTTACCGGTGACGCTCGAAGACGTCAAGCTAAAAGATGCGTCGCGTGAAGATATCGTCAAGGTCGGCGAGGCAGCGACTGCTGAAGGCGAGACGATCCACAGCGGTTTCAACGTCACTGCGGACGAAGTCGCGGATGCGATCATCGCAGCTGACCGCTATTCGAAAGCGTATCTAGCGAAACATGCTTCTTCCTGATCGATGCGTTTAAATCCGCTTCCTCTACCGAGAGGAAGCGGATTTTTTATGGGCTTTCGTCGAATGACGCTTGAATTCTTCTTAAAAACACGCTATTGTTATAAAACGTAATGATTACGATTTAATTCAGGTAAAGGAGTTTTTGTGATGACGGATCGATATGAATGGGTGATTGTTAGCGGAGGAATTCATGGAATGACGGTATTCAATGCCTTACGTGAAAAAGGAATCGATCGGGAGATGATACGGATCATCGACCGTCATCGGCAACCATTGATGAACTGGCTGAAACAAACCGAACGGATCGGCATGCCTTACCTGCGTTCAACTCGGGTGCACCACACTTCGACGAATCCGACGAGTCTCAGGCATCATGCTGAAGAACAGGATTATACACATCAAGCCTTCAAGGATACATACGGGCGACCATCCTTGGAATTATTCAACGACCATGCCCTTCAATTGGCGCAGCAAAATGAAGTGGAGGCGAGCTGGGTCCAAGGGGAAGTCGCACGGCTAAGACGAGAAAGCGGAACGTGGATCGTCTCGACAGACGAAGGCGAGTTATGGGCAAAACGTGTCGTTCTCGCCCTCGGACAATCGGAGCATCACGTCATGCCAGAGTGGGCGAAATCGGCGCGTCACGTTTTCTTATCGAAGCACGATACACCACCGGTCGTCATCATTGGAGGTGGAATCAGTGCCTTGCATCATACGATTCAATGTGCCGAGCGCTATCCTGGACAGGTGACCCTCCTTTCACGACGTCCGCTCGAAAAAAGTGCATTCGATGCGGATCGGAAGTTCATGGGACCAAAAGGATTGACGCCATTCAAGTCCTTGTCGGCTAGCGAAAAACGAGCGTTGATCGTACAGGAGCGTCGCCCCGGAACGGCAACACAGGACTTGATTCAACGTGTCCGTCATCTGATTCGGGAAGGAATCATCAGTCATGTGATTGGTGAAGTCGAGCAGGAAATCGATAGCGGAGTAAAGTTGACGGATGGCCGCATCATCACCGCTGAATCGATTATTTGCGCAACGGGTATCCGTCCGATGGTCGTCGAAGGATCTTGGCTTGAAGCGGTACAGCAAGAGTTGGATCTGCCATTGTCTCCTTGCCGGACGCCGTTATTAGATGAAGAAACCTTTGAATGGGGAGAGAACTTATTCGCGACAGGCAGCCTTGCTGATTTGACGGTCGGACCGTTCGCTCGGTCGATTTACGGAGGACAAGCCGCAGCACGTGCGATCGCCTCGACGATTGAAGAGAAGCAGACTTCACTTGCTTCCGTCTAAAAGGATAGAAAAAGCCCCGACCATATGACGTCATTGATGAGTCATGTGGTCGGGCCTTTTTTTAGAGGTAATCGAGTGGATTGACGCTGCTACCAGCTGATGTTGCGCTGTAGACGTACGATCCCTTATGGAGTTCAAAATGTAAGTGTGTCCCGAAAGCGTTACCTGTCTCGCCGACTGTACCGACTTTTTGACCTTGGGCGACAGTTTGACCGACCGAGACGGAGCGGCTATTCATATGTGCATACAGACTGATGAACGGCGATCCGTTGACAGTGTGTGAGACCATGACGTAGTTGCCGTATGCGCCTTTGAACTGAGACGTAATGACCTTACCGCTTGCTGTCGCATAGACTGGAGTACCTTTTGCTGCGCCATAATCGATACCGTTATGGAACGTATAGCCGTAAGCACCGCTTGCCTTACCATATCCTTGCGTGATCGGACCACTCGTTGGTGTCGCGAAGCTTTTTGACGTCGACGTCGAGGCTTTTGATGCGCCACTGCTGTTTGTCAGTGTCAAGACAGCATATTTCGAGACGTAGTCAGCGTGAACGAATCGTTTGTCGCCACCGTATAGGAACTTGATCCAGTCACCTGTCCGACCGAGGTAGCGGAATGTTTCGCCTTTATCGACACTTCCGACGACTGCACTGCTCGTCGAGTTGCTGCTACGAACGCGAAGATTGTCGACGTTGATTTTAATCTTATAGATACGTGTTACAGAATATTTCTTAACATATGTAGAAGAGACGTAGACTTTTTTCGAACCGTAGAGGATTTTTGTCCAGTTCCCTGTCCGACCGAGATACTTGTATGTGTCACCTTTTTCAAAACTCGTGACCGTGCCGTAAGACGTTGAAGGACCCGTCCGAGCGCGTAAGCCGTCTTCCATGACCTTCACTTTATAGAACGTCGTTGCTGCATCCGCACGCGGGATGGCAAATGATGCAAAACTTGCGACAGCGATGGCTGTCGCCGAGACACCTTTCCAAAAACCATGCATGATTCATTCCTCCTGAGTATGTAATCTGTGTGACCAAACCGTTATGTAAATTTCATAGATGAGTATAACATTTACGAAAATGTTTAATTGTTACATTCACATTTCGATATTATTTCAATAAATTATATTAAACGAACTTAATTTTATTCTTTTTCCAATAATCCTTAAAATCCTTTGACAAGATTGGATGGAATTGGATAAGATAAAATGCCCATTGAAAACAAAAAAGATACCTCATCTGAGGTATCTTGAAATGCTTATAAGAAAGCGAGTGGGTTGACACTGCTTGCTGCTGAAGAACCGCTGTAGACATAGTTTCCACGGTGTATCTCGAAGTGCAAGTGTGATCCAGAAGAGTTCCCTGTACTACCGACAGCTCCGATGTTCGCGCCTTTCGGGATCGATTGACCGACGAAGACAGAACGTTTGCTAAGGTGAGCATACACCGTTGTGTACGAAATACCGTTCACTTTATGTTGGACCATGACATGGTTACCATAAGCTCCCTGATATGACGATTTGATGACTTTTCCGGCAGCAGCTGCTTTAACTGGTGTTCCAGTAGGTGCTCCGAAGTCGATTCCGTTATGGAACGTGTAGCCGTATTTCCCGCTAGCATTCCCGTAGCCTTGTGTGATCGATCCGCTTGTCGGACGCATGAATCCGGTCGACGAAGAGAATGATGCTTTCTTCGCTGATTTACTAGAAGCGCTATACTTCTTGACGTAACCAGAATAGACGAAGCGTTTTTCACCTTTATGCATGATCTTCGTCCAGTTTCCTGTCCGACCGAGGTATTTGAATGTTTGACCCGCATTGACGCCGTCGACGATGCGGTGTTTTAACGATGGGCCAGTCCGGACGCGGAGTCCGTCTGCTTTGATTTTAACTTTATACGATGAGCCAGAAGAGGCTTCAACCTTACCTGTACCCGTAGCTGCAAAACCTGAAACAACGAGGGCGCTCATTGCTAACGTCGTAATTGTTCGTTTCATGAATGTTCCTCCTAAGTTGAATATCTAGTGTTGTCGTCGGAATGACATCTATAGAAGTGGATGCGTTTAGTGTGTGTTGAAGTGAGTGATGCGGTCATTTGACTAACGAGAGTATAGCATTCAAACATCAGACGTTTGTGTTTCAATTTGATTGCTTAAATATATTCTAATAACAATTGTTGTAATATTGAATACATATTCAATCTCAAAATCCCTTAAAATCAAGATGAATCCGTGTTACAACGAGATGAATTTGATGACAAAACGCAATCATGGGAAATGATGAGAAAGTATGGGAGTCTAATAAGAAGAGAGTAGGTAATGGGATGGATTTGACGTTTACAGTAAATCAAAAAAAGCTTAACATTCGCGCAGTGGCGCTACTCATCCAAGACGGACATCTCTTGATTCATCGTCAAGGAGAAGATGATTTTTGGTCATTACCGGGAGGACGTGTCCAGTTCGGTGAAAATGGTGCCAAAGCGATTGAACGTGAATTAGTAGAAGAACTCGGTCAGTCGATTGAGCCACCGGTCTTCCGTTTCCTGCATGAAAATTTCTTTGGGTACGCTGATCACGAGTTTCATGAACTAGGATTGTTTTATGAAGTCGTTTGCAAAAAACCGCTGCCTTTATTAACAGAGGATTTTTACGGTCCAGAAGGTGAAGGGTTGACGTATCGCTTCGTTCCGTTTGACAAACTGGATCAGTATACATTGTATCCAAGTGAACTATCAAACATGCTCCAAACGAATGTATTCCCGACACTGTTGACGAATGACATCTGACTTTTCCAGAAAAACGTTTATAGATGTATCGCAAGGGAATGGTTAATCATGTAGTTCATTCCAACAGTGATAAGGGAGCTGATCGTTCATGAGAGAAGAACAGTTCGAAGCGATGCATCAAGAAGCACGAGGGCAGACGCAGGAACAACAACCCGGTGTCGAGTATGCCATGAAACCAGAACCGATTTACGATGATCCGGACTATGTCGGTTCAGGAAAACTGACGGGGAAGGTCGCGCTGATCACGGGCGGGGATAGTGGAATCGGTCGTGCCGTTGCTGTCGCTTATGCGAAAGAAGGGGCAAACGTCGCGATCGTTTACTTAAATGAGGGGAAAGACGCGGAAAAGACGAAATCGTTGATTGAAGGCTACGGGGTCAAAGCCTTAAAAATCGCAAAAGATGTCAGTCAACCGGAAAATGCACAAGAGATCATCGATACGGTCATTGCGGAATTCGGTCAATTGAACATTGTCGTCAATAATGCCGGGAAACAATTCCCGCAGGATGATTTTCTTTCGATTACACCAGATCAATTGAAGGAAACGTTCGAGACGAATGTCTTTTCGATGTTCTATTTGATTCAAGCGGCGCTTCCGCATTTGCATAAAGAAGATGCAATCATCAATACCTCATCGGTGACGGCTTATCGTGGGGCACCGACGTTGATCGATTACTCAGCCACAAAAGGGGCAATTACGACATTAACACGTTCACTCGCCTCGAGCTTGATTGAGAAGGGAATCCGCGTTAATGCCGTCGCACCCGGTCCGATTTGGACGCCACTCATTCCGGCGACGTTCTCGAAGGAGAAAGTCGAGTCGCATGGGGAAGATACATTAATGAAACGCCGGGGACAACCGTCGGAAAATGCACCGGCTTATGTCTATCTGGCTTCTCGCGATTCAAGTTACATCACGGGTCAGACGATTCATATCAATGGCGGCGATTACATCACGTCTTAAGGGGGAGATCAAGATGAAGAAAAATCCGAATGAAGTGCCAGAACGCGAACCGGATCATCAACCGGATGAGATACCGCAGACACCACCGAGTGAGGTGCCAGATACGCCACAGGAAGACCCGGTCCGTCAACCGGAACCGGATACGTTCCCAGAACCGACTGAGATTCCGGATACACCGCAGGAGGATCCGAATCCCTATTAATGAGTGAAGTGACCACTATCCAAAATTGGATGGTGGTTTTTTCGTGATAAAGAAGACAAACTATCTTGACAGTCAAACTGTATGGTGAGTATGATACAGAAGAGAAGTGTATTATTGTTTTAATACATTAAACAAAAAAGGGAGGTCTACCGATGCAGTTCGACCAAAGAAGCCCGGTGTATCTGCAGGTCGTCCGTTGGTTCAAACAACGAATCGCGACCGAGGAATTGCAAAGCGGGCAAGAGATCCCGTCCCGCCGCGAAATCGCCGCACAGCTCGGAATCAATCCGAATACCGCACAAAAAGCATACAAAGAGATGGAGGAGCAGCAATTGATTACGACAGAACGGAATGTCCCGAGTAAGATTACACGCGATCCACAAGTTGTCCAAAAAGTACGTGCTGAGATGCTGGAAGAAGCCGTCTCTGAATTCATCGATGCCGTCAAAGCGATTCAAATTCCACTCGACGAGGTCGTCTCGAAGATCGAGACGGTGTATCAGGAAACGGAACGGAGGAAGATCGATGCTTGAAGTCCATGGCTTACAAAAGAAATACGGTAAAAAACCAGTTCTTCAAGGCGTCTCGTTTTCCGTTCCAATGGATCAATTGACGTGTCTGATTGGACTAAACGGTGAGGGGAAATCGACGATCCTGAAGGCAATCGCAGGTCTTGTCCCGGTTAACGCGGGAACAGTTCTCATCGATGGCGAGATCAACCGAAATAAGATTGCCTTTGTTCCGGATATCCAGACGATGCCCGGCTACATGACGGTTGGTGATGCGCTGACGTACATGGCGGATTATTATTCCGACTGGAACCCGGCGACAGCGGATGAGCTAATGCGGATCTTCCAGCTACTCTCGACAGATAAGATCACGGACTTATCAAAAGGGAACCAAGCGAAGGTCAGCTTGATCCTCGGTTTCGCTCTCGATCGTCCGTACTTATTACTCGACGAACCATTCGCTGGGATCGATCTGTTTACGAAGGAACAGATTGCAGGATTATTCTCGAGTCACTTCATGGAAGGACGCGGCATCCTGATGACGACACACGAAATTCAGGAAATCGAGCACTTGATCGATCGAGTCGTCTTCTTACAGGACGGTCGAATCATCGATGAACATGAGACGGAAGAGATGCGAGAACTGTACGGGAAGTCGGTTCAGGACCGGATGCGGGAGGTTTACCTTCGATGAAACAATACATACAATTGACGAATGAAGAGATCAAACGGAGTTTTAAGCTTTATATAATCGCCGTGCTTGTGATGGCAGCGATTGAGCTGGTATCGGTCGTTGTAAACGTCAAACTACATGAGCGCAGAATCGAAGATTACTTGAAGGCGAATACTGCTACTTTGTATGACGCATTCAATGACATTGGAAAAATTTCGTTCATTAATACAACCTCCTTTTTCAGTTACATGACATTGATTGGTATGGCGTTAGTCGTTATTTATACAATTCAGATTTGGTACCGGGATTGGGTTGGTGAAACGAAATATATCTATCGTTTATTGATGCTTCCAGGAAATCGAGCAAGCATTTTCTTCTCGAAGTGGACGACATTACTTTTGATCATCACGAGTTTTCTCGGTATCCAGTGGTGTTTGATCCAATTCGGAAATCTATTATTTAATTGGTCTGTCCGAGTTGACTATCTGGATAAAGACAGTCATCGCACACTAGGAAGTACGTTAGGCGAACTCTTTTCGTTGAATTTGACGAATTTATTTGTAATTCTTTCAATATCGATGTTTATCGTGAGTTTTATATTCCTTCTTGTTTTAATCGAACGTTCTTACCGTAAATGGACTGGTCTTCTGAGAATGGGAGTCGAGATTTTCATCGTGGTTATTTTTACTGTGACAGGTCTTTATTTCTTAGAGCAAACTAAATTATTGTTGAACTCAGAAAAGACGCTTGTATTGATTGGGTTGTTCGTCCTCTATTTTGCTTATGTGATTTGGAGAAGTCTACGTTTATTAAAATGGAAAATTACGGTTTAAGGAGGACACTATGCGTTCGATAAAATATGTTTTACTTTTAGGCGTCATCTCTATCGTGTCTTTAGGAATTTATGTGGGACAAGTACTTTCGTTCGATAAGACGAAATTCGTCGTTGAAACAAAAAAAGGTGATCCAAACGAAGAAGTCGTCCGAAACATGCAACTTAGTCTTAGTGAGTGGGGACAAAATCCGAATGAATATAGTATTTCGATGAATGGGGATATGACGAAGGATAGTCAAACAATACTTTCGTTACTTTTTTATAATGAATCTAATTGGACCGATGCTCCACGATCGTTCCAACAATTTGCTTGGAAGAATGATACACATGTGTTTACAAAAGATTCGATTACATATGGAATCAATAGATTAAGCGAAAATAAACTTGAACTTCAGTATTGGAATGCGCAGACTAAGAAATTGACGAGCACAACGATTAAGCTGCCTGAAGATCAAATGAATAAACAGTTACGTTTTTCTCCGTTTCAACGAACAAAGGACAAGTTACTCATTGATGCGACCCCTCTTAATAGACAGATTGAAAGAGAATATATCTACCAAATCGATTTAAAAAAGAAAACGATAACTAAAATCAAATTACCTGACCGTTTAGGAAAAGGTGATACGATTCGATCGTTATACAATGGAAAAATGATTGTCGATCAATTAAAAGAATTGGAATATCCTGATGATTTTTTGTCTGAAACCGTCGTAAAGGATGGTCAACAAACAAAAGTATTAAAAGAATTCGATCAAGTCAACGAATCAAATGTCATAAATGATGGTAAATATTATCTAGGACTTCTTGAAATCTCTCTGAAACCATCGAGTAAGAAAAAGTTAAGATGGTTAATCTATGATGTTGAGTCAGAGCGACTAATTACCAAAACGATTAACCTCGAATCTCCTACATTAGAAGAAGATTTTTCCCATACGAGCTTTACTGTAGATCACGACCATATCTATTTCGCTTATCGAACGAAAAAAGATGAGGTCAAATCATTGGTGATCAATCCGGTGACATCTGAAATCGTTTACGAAGCTAATATTCAGAAACAAGGTTCGAAAAATAACATTTATCTAAATGAAGTCGTAACAAATTAATAAAAGTAACCAATTTCTACACATCACTTGAAACCTACCGTTTTCTTCCAACGTATAAAGACTATACGAAGGGGGGACTGACATGCAATTCTTGATTTTTGTCGTTTTCGCAGGTGCCATGTATTGGTTCTACTACAACTTCTTACTCGGGTATCGTAAGAAGAACATCACGCTGACGTTCGATGATCGGTTTTATTCACTCGACGAACATGTCTCAGCCATCGAACAAAAGCTCGCAACGGATGGGCACTCGGCACGTTATCTCGGTGACCGTCGTTTCGAAGTTGATGGCAAACCCTATCTGTTCCTCGAGCGGACAGTCTCAGTCGGCGGGGTTCCGACACAGCAGACGATTCTCGAGCAACAAAAAAATAACTCTCCCGCGTACGGGAGAGTTTTTTCGTTAGACTGGAATCCGGTCAAGGGGATGCGGTTGCTGCGACGAACGATACCAGCGCATGATCCAGTGATCGATACCGATATGATACGCAAAGCGTCCTGCAGCCAGTAAGGCGATTGACGCTGCTAGGAACAATGGGTTTAACGCAATCGTCCCAGCGAGTAAGTAATTGAGATTCATGATGCTTCCGACGACCAGTGCAGGAACCGTCAACAGACTAAGAATCAACAGGATCCCGACGACGAGTTCCGCGAACGGAATCAAGGCGTTGATCAGCCCGACGTTCGGTAAGGCGAGTTGCTCGATCCACGTCGCATACCACGAACTGACGAGTGCGTCTTCGCCAGTTGACTTCGCAAGCGCTCCTTCGAGAAACGGCTTCGCATCGAAGCCATTAATGTACTTACCGATTCCGGCGATGAACCACTGGATTCCGAGCCAGAGTCGGATGATCGTCAATAGACCGAGACCGATGATGTGTAATGCTTTCACTTTCAGACACTCCTCTACTACAACATAGTCCCCATCATACTGAAAAATCATCAGCGAGATGGGGACTATCATCATAACGTCATCGAACCGTCATCGACCTGTTACAAAAAAAGGATAAGGTAACGGTTTCATGACCGTTGATCGAGGCGATGACTGATTGCAGTCAATAAAGCGGCAACTAGCGCAACAAGCCCACCGACGAGTGCCGTGTTCATCATCGGACCGTTCGCATAGACGATGCCACCGAGTGCCGAACCAAAAGCGATCCCGACGTTACTCGCAACCGGCATCAATGAAGCAGCGAGTCCTTTTGCTTCCGGATTGAACTTCTCAGCGAGATCAATTAGGTAGATTTGTGTCGAAGTCGTCAGTAAAATCGACATCAACGACATCAAGGCGATGTTGAACAGACCAAGCGGAAGGGATGCTGTCGTGAAGTATAACGCAGCAAGTACGATTGCTTGTACGACGAAGACGAATCGTAAGCGTCCCATCGGATTTTTGCTAGCGATCTTGCCGGCAAGGATGTTACTGAAGATCGAGACGACGCCGTAAGCGAGCAGGATCGGACTAATCCACGTTTTCGCAATCCCAAGTTCTGTTTGCAGGATCGGTACAAGGTACGTGTAGACGACGTAGGTTGCCCCGAATCCGAATGACGGAATGAAGAAAGCAATCAAGATTCGTGGATTAGCGAGCAATCCGAGCTGTTCCTTAATCGAACCAGAACCCGTCGATTGCTGGACCGGAACGATCTTTAAAACAGCGAGGAACGCGATTATTCCCATGACCGTCGTCAGCCAGAACGTGGCTTCGAAGCCAGCGTGTTGCCCGATGAACGTACCAATCGGAACACCTAAAACGTTCGCAAGTGTAAAACCACCGAAAATGAACGAGACGGCAACACCGCGCTTCGCGACAGGTACACCGTCACTTGCGACGACCATTGCGAGTGAGATCAAGACACCAGTCAGGATGGCTGTCAGAATGCGGGTTGCGAGCAATACTTCGTAACTTGGTGCAAAACTACTGGCAAGATTCAATAGTATCCAAGCAAGTAAGAGACGTAGGATCAGGCGACGCCGTTCCAGATGACCGGTCATCGACATGACGATCGGCGTACCAATCGCAAAAGAGATGGCAAATGCCGAGACGAGCGTACCGGCTGTTGCGATCGTGATATCAAGGGCTGAGGAGATTTCAGCGAGGATCCCGACGATGACGAATTCGCTTGTTCCGAGAACGAATGTCAGGAGCGACAACGTAGCAATCAAGAGCCAATCGCGTCGACTTAAACGAGTAGTAGGTGACATGGATGATTCCTCAATTCTAGCGCTTGCGCGCGAAACTATGAGTAACAGGATAGCATGAAACGATTTCGTCGGGTATCGCAAAGCGAGATTTCGGGAAAAGAACCATTATTCGAAATAGCGTGTGAATTTCCAGGCTTGCTATTTTTTGCGTATACTACAGAAGAAGACTAATTATAAAGGAGTGGAAACGATGCAAGCGACAGTGACATGGAACAAACAGATGGGGTTTAGTGGACAGACGGAATCAGGGCATCATCTTGCGATGGACGCAGCACCCGAAAACGGTGGTGAAAACCAAGCACCACGACCGACCGAACTCTTGCTACATGCCGTTGCCGGCTGTACTGGAATTGATATCGTCTCGATTTTAGAGAAGATGCGCTTGACGATCACCCATTTCGAAATGGATATCGAAGGAGAACGGGCAGAGGATCATCCGCGACGTTTTACGTCGATCTCGATTCATTACCGGCTTGAAGGTGATCTCCCGGAAGATAAGGTCCGTCGTGCCATCTCGTTATCAAAGGATAAATATTGTTCGGTCTCGCAATCCCTGAATGCTGAGATTTCCGTCTATTATTCGATCAATGGTGTGCGGAGCGAGGATCCTTTGTGAAGAAAGTCGTACTGATCGGTTGCCTGTTGCTTGCAGGGTGTGCGCAGGAGACGACGGAACCAACGAAACCATCACAATCGGAAACGAAGCAACCGACAGAAGAAAAGAAACCGAAACCTGAGCCAACGAAAGAGGAACGACAACAAGCACGATTAAAGCAGCAACTTAAAACGATGTCGACGTCAGAAAAGATCGATCAACTGCTCTACATCGGAGTCGCCGGCACGGAACTTTCAGCAGCTGACCGAAATTTGTTACAGACGCATGCGATTGGCGGGGTCTTATTGCTCGGCGGAAACATTACGTCGGAAGAGCAACTCTTGACGTTCACGCGTGCGATTCAAGAGACGAACCAAAAACCGTATGCGTTCGTCGGGATTGATGAAGAAGGCGGACGCGTCAGCCGGGTACCGGATCAACGATTACGGTTACCGACGAGTCAACGGATAGCGCAAGGAGCAGATGCTGCGAAAATGGAAGACGTCGGACGTACGCTCGGTCATTTGTCACAATTTTATGGCTTCAACATGGACTTCGCGCCGGTCCTTGACGTCAACAGTAATCCGAACAATCCGATCATCGGCGACCGTGCGTTAAGTGCTGATCCGAATACCGTCGCGACGCTTGGTACGGCCCTGATGCACGGGATGCAGGAGACGGGAACGATTCCGGTCGTCAAACATTTTCCCGGTCACGGCAATACGAGTGTCGATTCCCATGTCGGGCTACCGAAAGTGACGGCATCAAAGGAAGAATTGAAGCGGACGGAGCTGTTACCGTTCCAAGAAGCGATTCAAGAGGGCGCCGAGATGGTGATGGTCGCCCATATTCTCTATCCCGCGTATGACGATATGAATCCGTCCTCGCTCTCAAAGCCGATCTTGACTGACCTCTTGCGTCAACAACTCGGATTCAACGGTGTCATCATCACGGATGATCTCGTCATGGGGGCGATCACGAAACAATATGGTCTCGCAGAAGCGGCACGTCAGTCGCTCGTCAATGGAGCTGATATGGCGATGTTTTCAGAGGCAGGTGCTTACACAAAGGTCCATGCTGAAGTGATGCAAGCCGTCAAAGACAAAACGCTGACGCCGGAGATGCTCGATGCTAAAGTAATGCGCATCCTGAAGCTAAAGAAGACGTATGCCGACAGCCAAGAGCAACAGCGACCGACGAAATCGGAGCTGATTCAGCAAGTGGAAGCGCTCAACTAGGACTAGCGAAGCAAAGCGACTCATGCTAGACTAATGGGGCAAGCCAATTAAACACGAAAAGACACTAGGGGAGTCTCCCAGCAGACTGAGACGGAAGTATCCGGACCCTTTGAACCTGATCTAGTTCGTACTAGCGGAGGGAAGTGGCTCGAAATCCTAGATATCCTTAGCGCTTCAGCGCATTTTCGGACCACTCCCTTCAACATCGGGAGTGGTCCTTTTTCGTATGGAAAGGAAGAACATGATGCGTTTACATCTGATTTCGACGGGATCCATTAATCCGCTTGACGAAATAAAGACCTTTCAATCGCTTCAACCTTATACGGATCAGCTGCATCTACGAGAACCGAACTTATCGGCGGCAGAATTACTTGATCTGATTGAAGCGCTCCTTACACATGGTTATTCGCCTGATCAGTTAACGGTTCATGATCGGGTCGACGTCGCCCATGTCGCCGGCATCGGTGTGCAGCTGACGCGACGGTCCTTGCGTGTCCGCGATGTGCGACGTCATTTTCCGAATCTCGTCATCGGGAAATCGGTCCATTCACTAGCAGAGGCACTGGCAGCAGAAGCGGAAGGAGCCGACCGACTGCTGTACGGTCATATTTATCCGACAGAGTCGAAGCCGGACGTGCCACCACGAGGTATTGACGCCTTGAAGCAAGTCGTCACCTTCACGACGAAACCAGTCATTGCGATCGGTGGGATTACACCAGAACGCATGCCTGAAATCGCAGCGACCGGTGTAACCGGAATCGCCGTCTTATCGGGTATTCTCGGTCAATCGGATCCACTCGCCGCCGTCAAGCATTATCAGGGGGTACGGGTATGACGAATCACATCATCATCGGCGGTGGAGTCATCGGTTTGACGCTTGCTTACGGTCTCGCCTGTCAGAATGAATCCGTCGTCGTCTTAGAACGCGGAGCAGGTGGACAAGGAACGAGTCGCGCGGCTGCCGGGATGCTTGCGACGGACATCGAGCTCAGAGAGGAATTGCATGCACTTGCCGCGCGAAGCCGTCGTCTGTATCCGCTGCTTGCACGTCGTCTCGAGCGAGAAACAGGCATCGATTGTGGATACCGGGAACAACCATTTTTGTTAAAGCGTAAAGGGCGCGAGCATCTGTTTCCAGTGGTCGGTCAAATCGATCCACGACGACTGACGACTGCATTGATATATGCCTTACGAAAGCGTGGGGTACCAATCGAAGAACAGGTGGAGGTCACACATATCGAAGAGAACGTTGACTTCATCAGGATCGAATCGAATGCGGGAATCTGGACCGGACGAACGGTGACGGTCGCTGCCGGACGGGGTTCGCAAGCCTTGCTCGATACAGCCGGCATTTCGATTGCGACATATGGGGTCAAAGGGGAGTGTCTCGCAGTCCGTCTCGCGGGCCAGCCGTTACGCTCGATCCTGTTTGACGCCGCCGTCTACCTCGTGCCAAAAGCTGACGGACGGATTTTGATCGGTGCGACCGAACTACCGCACGACGAGACGGTCGGCGTCAGTGTCGCAGGGGTCACGTCATTGCTTCAAGCAGCAGAACGACTTTATCCACCGATTCGTGACGCGGTCATCGAAGAAGTCTGGTCCGGTGTACGACCGCAAACGGTGTCCGGCTTGCCATATATCGGAGTTGCCGCGTCTTCTCGTCGGATCTTCCTAGCGACCGGGCATCATCGGCATGGCATATTACTCGCACCGGCGACAGCGGAAGTCTTGGCAAATACATTACGGTTGATCCAGAAGGAGGAAGTCCGATGAACATTACGATTAATGGCAATGACCACACGATCGAGCAGATTGAAACGATCGAGGACATGCTCACACAACTCGGCTTAGGGGAAAAGCTCGTCATCGTCGAACAGAATCGACAAATCATCGATCGCATGGCGTACGGTCAGACAGTCGTTCGGGACAATGACACATTTGAAATCGTTCATTTCGTAGGAGGAGGATAAACATGCTGAAAATTGGAGAAAAGACATTTGAATCACGGTTATTACTCGGAACAGGGAAATATACGGATGCTACGGTACAGCAGGAGGCGATCGATGCGTCCGCTTCACAAATCTTGACATTCGCCGTCCGTCGGCTCGATATTTTCGACAAACAACAAGCGAATTTCTTGGAGTCACTTGATTTAGCGAAGTACGATCTACTACCGAACACGGCCGGAGCGAAGACAGCGGAAGAAGCTGTCCGACTTGCGAAGCTTGCGCGGGCATCCGGTATGTGTGACATGGTCAAGGTCGAAGTGATTGGTTGCGATAAGACGTTACTACCTGATCCGATCGAGACGTTACGAGCTTCTGAAGAATTACTCAAAGAAGGCTTCATCGTCTTACCGTATACGTCGGACGATGTCGTGCTCGCACGACGACTCGAGGAACTCGGTTGTCACGCCATCATGCCGGCTGCATCACCAATCGGTTCCGGACAAGGTATCCTCAATCCGCTCCACTTGCGATTCATCATCGAGCAGACGACGGTCCCGGTCATCGTCGACGCCGGGATCGGTTCACCGACCGACGTCGCCTATGCGATGGAACTGGGAGCGGATGGTGTCTTATTGAACTCCGCTGTCGCCCATGCCCAAGATCCGGTCAAGATGGCGCACGCAATGCGACTAGCTGTCGAAGCAGGGCGCTTCGGATTCGAAGCGGGACGTATCGAGAAGAAACAGTACGCGGTCGCGAGTAGTCCAACGAGTGGATTGATTCGATGAACCGTTACTCACGACAAACTCGATTTCAACCAATCGGGGAAGCGGGACAAGCGCGCTTGGCATCAGCGAAGGTGCTGCTCATCGGCATGGGAGCGCTCGGAACGGCGTCGGCAGAGCAACTCGTCCGCGCCGGTGTCGGTGTCGTCCGAATCGTCGACCGCGACTATGTCGAGTGGAGTAATCTACAACGACAACAGCTTTATACCGAGGAAGATGCGCGTCACATCGTGCCAAAAGCGATTGCCGCAAAAGCACGGCTTGAAGCGATCAATTCGACGGTGACGATCGAAGCGCATGTAGTAGACGTCGACCGGGCAGCGCTGACGTGGCTTCTCGATGATATCGATCTGATCATCGACGCGACGGACAATTTCGATATTCGTTTGCTGATGAACGACATGGCGTTGATGCGTTCGATTCCGTGGATTTACGGTGGATGCGTCGGCAGTTATGGGATCACGTTTACCGTCCGTCCCGGGGAGACGCCGTGTCTGCATTGTCTGCTCGATCAATTACCGCGGGATCAGGAGACGTGTGATACAACGGGAATCATCGGACCAGCTGTACAGATGGTCGCTTCCTTACAGGTGACGGAAGCGTTGAAGTGGTTGAGCGGAAAGACGGACGCCATGCGGACGCGCTTGCTTGCGTTTGATGTCTGGTCGAATACGTTTCAACAAATTAACGTCCAGTCACTGAAGCAAACGGAGTGCCCGTCGTGCGGCATCGATCCGTCCTACCCTTACTTATCGGATCAAACGGTTCGTTTCACGGCACTGTGCGGTCGGGATGCCATTCAAATCCGGGGAGACGGACAGCGGGATCTGGAACAGTTGAAACAACGTCTCCAGCCGGTCGCTGCGATTTCCGCTCATAATCCATATTTGCTGGCGTTTACGACGGACGAACATCGGATGGTTGCTTTCCGAGATGGACGCGTTCTGATTCATGGCGAGGCGGATCTCGTCAAAGCGAAGCGGCTCTATCATGCCTATTTCGGCTAACGTTCACAAAACATTAAAAACTAATTTTAAATATATATGTTTTAAATGTTTGAAAAACAGGTAAATAAGACTTCAGACATAAATCGGTCTACAAGTTTTGAACGTGAAGAGGAGTGATTCAGATGAAACAAGAATTCGATCCAATCAAGGATCAAGCACAGACGGAAGACGCCCAAGCAGTTGTTCAGCAAGCCAACTGGAATCCGGATCGGTACCGGACGAACTTGAACCCATTCTATCTGTCACCTTGTAGTGTCGAACGTAGAGAAGACGTGCATCAGGATGCATCGAAAATTCTCGAAGTCGAGACGTCGTCGCCCCTCCAACAACTTTTTGAACACAATCAAGCAACGCATAAATCAGAACAATCGGGCAAAAAATTTAAAACAGGCATCGTCGTCGGCGTCGGTGCGATCATCGGCGGATCGGTTTCTGTGATTCGTTCCGTTCAACGATTTAGAAAACAACGGACGAAATAACACATTCGTCGCAAGAGTGAAAAAAGCAGGAGGCATTCGCCTTCTGCTTTTTGTGTTACCCTTTCGTTTCACAAAAGAAATGAAGAGGTTTTAGTATGTATGTTGTTTCTACTTGTTATATCTAGATTTATCAGTTAGTTACGTTATCAAATGCGGTAGATTTACCGTTCACGTAAACATCGATAATTTTATGTTCAGGATCTAATGTTAACTTGTAGACATGCTGCTTCGTTTTCTTATGAGTTTTAGATTCATTCAATTTAATCTTTAGCGTATCTCCTTTTTCCTCAAGATCAGTAGCAACTGTTTTCTTTGACTGATAAACAACATAAGCGACTTTGTCTTTCGTATTGATCAATTGCAAAGTATTGGCGGGATTGATCTTCGTTTGTATTTCGTTTGGTACAATCTTTAACTCACTAAAACTGAGCTTAGACTCGTTGATGCTACAGGCTGATAACAAAGTACATAACAGAGCTAACAGTATAAGTCTTTTCATGTTTTACCTCCTCATATTTCGATGGATGATCCATAACGATTAAAGTTTACGAAGTTCTAACATGATTTAATTATTACTTAGGATATAACGGTACTAGCTTAGCACAAAATACATTTATTGGATATTGAAAGTAGTCTAAAATAGGATTTCTTAATACATCGAAAATAATAAATCTAATATGATACCGAGTCTTCTTCTTTAGACCATTGTCGCTAAGAAATACGATAATTTCTGCTTTTTGTATTCCAAACGGATGTTCGTCGCAGAACGAACGCTTGCATGCTACACTTAAGCTACTATATTCAAAAAGTGAGTGTGATGAAGATGAAATGGATACATACTGCCGATTGGCATCTCGGCAAAATCGTTCATGGCGAGTCGATGCTCGAGAACCAGCGGGCGGTCTTAGCGGATTTTTTGGCACTCGTCGACCGCGAACAACCGGATGCGATCGTCATTGCAGGTGACTTGTACGACCGCGCTGTACCACCAACGGAAGCCGTCGAACTGCTTGACGAGACGCTCGCTGCCTTGATTCTCGACCGAGACATCCCGGTCATTGCGATCAGCGGAAATCATGACTCAGCCGAACGGTTGAGTTTCGGAACGACGTTACTCCAACGGGCCGGTCTGCATCTCGTCGGAAAACTAACGCCGGTCATTACTCCGGTCACGATCAAAGGAGTGTCGTTTTACCCGGTGCCATTTGCGGATCCTGCGACCGTTCGTTACGTGCATCAGGACGAAACGATCAAGACACATGATGATGCGATGCGGACGATCCTTGCCGGATGTATTCCGGACGGACCGAGTGTCCTCATCGGTCATGCCTTTGTGATTGGTGGCCTCGAGACGGATTCGGAGCGACAATTGTCCGTCGGAACAGCAGGACAGGTCAGCGCGAGCCAGTTTGCACCGTTCACCTATACGGCACTCGGTCATCTGCACAACCCGCTTGCGATTCAATCCGAGACGGTCCGTTATAGCGGATCTCTCTTAAAATATTCGTTTTCGGAAGCACATCATGTCAAAGGGGTCGATGTGTTGACGTTGAACGATGCGGGTACGTTTGATCGCCGGTTCGAATCGCTTGCACCGAAACGTGACTTGCGGGAACTGACTGGAAGTCTCGCTGAACTGACAGATCCGGCGTTCGTCGCGACACAAGAAACGGACGATTATCTAAAGATCAATCTAACGGACGGCGAAGCCTTGATGGATCCGATGGGCAAGCTGAAAAAAATCTATCCGAATATCCTGCACCTCGAGCGAATTGGATTCGTCCGCGAAAGTACGCGGGCGGTCAAGGCGTCGCGTGAGCAAGTTAAGGATGCATCCGTTGCGGATTTGTTCAGTGAGTTTTATGAAGCAGTCCGTGAGAAGAAACCGACGGAAGCGATGCAAGTCGTCCTGAAGGAGGAAGCGACATGCGCCCAGAACGACTGACATTACGCGCCTTTGGACCATTTGCTGGTGAAGAGACGATTGATTTCACGGCACTTGCCGGACGGACGATGTTCGTCATCTCCGGGAATACCGGAGCAGGAAAAACGACGATCTTTGACGCATTGACGTTCGCCCTGTATGGCGAAACGTCAGGCGGGGAACGGGAAATGAGCGAACTGCGAAGTCATTTTGCCGTGCCTGAGCAAAAGACGGAAGTTGAACTGGAGTTTACGCTGAAAGGGGAACGGTACCGGATCATCCGCCAGCCAAGTCAACCACATCCGGTCAATAAAACCGGTTATTCGCATGAAGCCGAGCTTTCACGGTTCGACGGGACGACGTGGAAACCGCTTGCGGTCAAGATTCCGGAAATCAAACAACGCGTTCAAGAGTTGATCCAGCTCGACCATAAACAATTTTCACAAATTCTCCTGTTGCCGCAAAATAAGTTCCGTGAACTGTTGATGGCAGAGTCGAAAGATAAACTACAGATTCTCAAGCAGCTGTTTAAGACGGAACATTATGGTGACTTCCAGCAACGTTTGCATCGACAAGCGCTCGATCTTGCGGCACGTATCAAGGAAACGAAGACGAAACAATGGGCCAAGCTTGAGGAACTACCTTTGCAAGCGAACTGGAGTGAACTGACGGAAGGCGACATCCGGTTACGGATGGAGGCGTTGACGACGGAACGGGACGAATGGCTAACGGCTGCGCGTCAAGCTGAAGTAGAGACTCGTGCGATCGTTGAGAAGAAAACGACGCAGTTGCAACAAGGCGAGCAACTTGAAGCGTTTTTCCAAGAGCAGGAGCGACTTCAACAGACGGAACAGTTGCTACTGGATCGCTTACCGGAAATCAAACAGATGCAAGAAGAAGCAATGGCGGCTGAACGCGCTCAAATCGTCGCACCGATTCATGATCAGTGGCAACAGGATCAAGAACAATTGACGCAACTCACACGTCGAAAACAGGAAACCGAACAGCACATCGCTCGCTTGAATGAGCAACAAGAGGTCGTGCAAGCAAAAGTGGATCGATTGCTAGCGGAGGAACCACAGATTGAGCAACTCAGTCGTCGTCTCGAAAAGATTCAAGAAGAGCGCGAACGCTTGGAAGCAGAAACGGCTTTACGACAACAACAGCAACAACTAGTAGAACGTTTGAAGCTTCTGGACCCAGAGCCATTACGGAAGCAACTCGAACAAGCACGGACGGAGCGAAAGAACGTTCAAGAACAACTGCATCCATTGCAAAACGTCGGAGCAGAGCGCTTACAGGTGCAAGAACGGCGCTTCATCCTACAACAACTGGCGACGAAGATAGCGGAACACGACAAATTGGAAGCAGAACGGCAACAGCTGATCGTCCGCGGCACAAGCGTCCGGGATCAAAAAGAGGCAGCGGCACGCCAGTATGAAGAAGCGCGCAGACACGAACGAGAACAACTGGCTGCTGAACTTGCCAAAGGATTGACAGACGGGACGGCTTGCCCAGTCTGCGGCAGTACGTCGCATCCACAGCATGCTGTCGCCGTCGTAAAGGAACTATCCGTCGATGTAGCGCAACAGCGGTTCCTAGAAGCCCAACAAGCGCATCAAGAGTTACAAGCCTCGTACCGAACGGTTGCCGAACGTCTCGGACAACTGACGATCGAGATTCAAAAGACGAGTGAAAACAAGTCATCTCATGCGGATGTTTCAGCACAGCTTCGGGAAGTCGAACAGACGGAAGCCCGATTAGCATCAGCACAGACGGAAAAAGCGCGTCTTGAGACTCGCCTGCAACAACTCGAGCAATCCATGGACCAGCTACAACTGAAGGTCGATGCAATGATCAAAGACCGGACCGTCATCGAATCGGAATTGGCGCACTTGTCTGGTCGCCTAAGCCAATCAGGAGAGTCCGCGAAATCGCTACCAGCACTCCGTGAGGAACAACAACAGGCAGAAACACGTATCGAGCAGTTCAAACAAGACAAACAACGCCAGCTACGCGAGAAGGAACAGCTCGATCGTGACTTCGCGGAACACCAAGGTCGATTCCGTCAATTGACTGAGGCATCTGCTGAACAAAGCGACCGATTAACGAACCGCGAAAACGAATTGCAAGCTGTCTTGGAAGAAGAAGCGTTTATGACGATTGAAGCCTTCCGCGAAGCGAGACGGTCTCGTGACGAACTCCGTCACCTCCAAGAACGTTTGGAACAAGATCGCCTCGAACGGCAGGAATTGAAGCTGAAACAGGAACAAGCCCGTTTGAAGACGGAAGGTCAAGTGCGTCCGGATCTTGAACAGTTGCGGATGGATGTGAAGACGGTGTCGCTCGAACTGACGGAGCAGACCGACCGACGAGTCGGGCTCGAGAAGGAACGCGCACATATCGATCAATTGATGGCGGCCTGGGAAAGCTTGCAACGCCAGATTGAGGACGAGGATGCGAGATACGGCATCATCGGCGAACTCGCTCGCGTTGGTGTCGGGGAGAATGCGCAACGGATGACGTTCGAGACGTACGTCCAGACGGCATACTTCGATGAAATATTGTTCGCCGCAAACCGGCATCTGCACGAGATGACCTCCGGGCGTTTCCAGCTTGAACGGAAAACGGAGGCGGGAAAAGGGCTTAAGAAATACGGGCTTGATTTAAATGTCTTTGACGCTTACACGTCGCAAACACGGCATGTCAAGACGTTATCCGGTGGCGAAAGCTTCAAAGCATCCCTTGCCCTTGCGCTCGGATTGTCGGAAGTCGTGCAAGAAGCAAGCGGTGGGGTATCACTTGAGACGATGTTCATCGATGAAGGATTCGGAACACTTGACCCGGAATCACTCGAACAAGCGATCGAGACGTTGCTCTCGATTCAAGCGAGCGGTCGCATGGTCGGAATCATCAGTCACGTCCAGGAACTGAAGTCACGAGTTGACGCAAAAATCGAGGTCAAACAAGGAAAAACGGGGTCGACGATTGCACTAGTCGTCGAGTAAGGAGATAAGATCGATGGAAACACGAAACATGGTCACGAAATCACAAATCAAAGAAGCGTTACGCGAATTAGGTGTGTCGCCCGGCATGAAGCTGTTTGTCCATACGTCACTCAAACAAATCGGCTGGATTCCCGGGGGCGTACAAGCATTGATTGAGGCCATACAGGAAGTCGTCACGACGGAAGGGTTAATCATGATGCCGGCGCAAAGTACTGATAATTCGGATCCGAAGAACTGGAGCCAACCCGCTGTTCCCGAGGAATGGTGGGAAACGATTCGTCGGGAGATGCCGGCATATGATCCAGCAAAAACGGTCACGCGTGGCATTGGTCGCGTACCGGAAGTCTTCCGGACGTATCCCGGCGTCGTTCGAAGTAATCATCCGATGTGGTCCGTGACTGCCTGGGGGAAAGATGCGGCGACATTCGTTGCCGATCATACATTAGAAAATGGCTTCGGTCCCGGTTCACCAATCGAACGCTTCATCGAGGCGGATGGTCAAATTCTGCATATCGGTTCTCCTTGGGATACGACGACCGTCTGGCATTATGCGGAATACGGATTGAATCGTCCGGACGTCGAGGATGGTTGTAAAGTCAAAGAAGGAACGACGGAACGATTCATTCATTACCGCCATCGTCAAATCGATAGTGATGCGTTTGGTCCGATTGGCGAAGCGCTCGAAAGCGCTGATTTCGTCACGTCCGGTTTGATTGGACAAGCGAAATCTTACCGCATCGATGCCAAAGCCTCGATCCCAGTCGTCATGTTGCAATTAAAAGCGCTCGATCAATGGTTATTTTGAAACTTTTTCGGGAAACCTTCGTAGTAGAAAACAGAATCATAAAAAGGAGTGAAAGCAATGGCTTCACGTTTTAAAGTAAACCCGGCATTGCGTCGCGGATTCGATACAGCACGTGTCGGAGAACGACCAATGACAAAAAGCGGAACGATGAGCAAGATTTTCTTGATGCTCGCTCTCGTCACGGCAGCAGCAGGGGGCAGTTGGTTCTTCCTCGCAGAAAACCAAGCGTTCCTATTCCCGGCATTAATCGGTGGATTCGTCATCGGTCTGATCCTTGCCTTGATCATCACATTCAAACCAGCAACAGCTCCGGTCCTATCTCCGGTTTATGCAATCGTTGAAGGTGTGGCAGTCGGAGCGTTATCGTTAATGTTCGAAAGTATGTACCCAGGTATCGTCGGAAAAGCAGTCGTTGCGACATTCGTCGTTGCGTTTGCGATGTGGTTCGTCTACTCGACGGGGATGATTAAAGTAACGCAGCGTTTCCGTTCTGCAGTCACAGCGGCGATTCTCTCGATCTTCGTCTTGTATGCGGTCAACTTGATTCTCGCGTTATTTAGTGTCGACCTCCCATTCATGACGGGTAGCTCACCGGTTGCGATCGGCGTTCAGTTCGTCATCGTCATCGTGGCATCCTTGTCACTTGTAATGGACTTCGATTTCATCTCACAACAAGTGCGCGCCGGTGCTCCGAAGTCAATGGAGTGGGTCGCAGCATTCGGATTGATCGTGACGATCATCTGGCTCTACATCGAATTACTTGATCTCTTATACCGTCTTGCGGCACGAGATTAACAGCAACAGACGACGGGTTCTCCGTCGTCTGTTTTTTTATCGAAAGCAGGGATGGTCGCGGAAAACAAGAAATGATAAAACGTAACTGAAAGGAGAGAAGATACATGAAAGAACGTATCGTCATTGGAGCAGGACCGTATCACAACAATCCCGGTTGGTATCATTCACAAGAAGATGAGTTGAATTTGCTCAATCGTTCCGATTGGGAACGATTGTGTTCGAACGACACGTTGCAAGCGATTCTTGCGGAACATGTCTGGGAGCATTTGACATTCGAAGAAGGGATTGACGCGGCACGTCATTGTTATGCATACCTTGCACCAGGAGGATACGTCCGTTGTGCAGTGCCGGACGGTTATTTTCGGGATGAGGCATACCAAGCAATCGTCCAAGTCGGTGGCCCCGGTCCAGTTGACCATCCGGCAGCGAGTCACAAAATCGTCTATACGTACGAAACGTTACGGAACGTATTCGAAGAAGCTGGGTTTCAGGTACGTTTTCTCGAATATTTTGATGAGAATGGGGTGTTCCATCAAGCGGATTGGGACGGCGCAGACGGTATCATTTTCCGTTCGAAACGATATGATCCCCGTAATGCAGAACAGATGAGATTTCCTTCGTTGATACTTGATGCATATAAATGAATACATAGTTGAAAAAGACCATCTGAACTTCGCTGTCAGATGGTCTTTTTGATCATATTCCGTGCTCGCTTTTCAGTTGATCGACATATTGTTTTGCCTCGAGCAATGACGATCCGAGCGTCTCTCGAACGCGTTTGACAGCTTCAACCGTCTTTCCTTCATGAAGCAACTGAACCAGTTCGACTTGTAATGCTGCTTCTTCTAAAGACACTTCGTTCAGACCGAGGTGTTCCTCGATTCGTTGCAATTTTTTTAGAATCGTTTGTTGGCGGCGTTTTGCTTCGTCCGCTTTTTGCGATAAGGACATCCAAATGAAGAATAAGACAATTAGTGGAGCGAACGTGACGACAGAATCCATAGTGAACACCTTCCTTTCGTCCACCGTACCATAGGAAATGATTCATAACAAATAGTGGAAAACGAGGTGGAAATTGATTATGCTGATATAGTGGAAAATAAAGGGTTAATATGGAAAGGAGATAAATCTAGTGGATAATGTATTAGTGACATTTTTGCCATTCTTGATTCAAATCGGACTAATCATGGTGCTGTTCTTCTTCGGAACGTTTGGTCTGTTTTTCTTCGTAAAACGCAGCTCGTATCACAACAGTCGTTATTATCGACTGACACGTGAACCGTTTTTACGGATTGTCCGTGATAAGGGGAAATGGGGCGAGTACTTGACGACACGTCAACTCGATCAAGTGTCAGGATACGGCACGTATGTGTTTAATACATATTTACCTCGTGCGCGGGGAGAAGGTACGACGGAGATCGATGTGACGTTCATTCATGAAAGTGGCATCTATGTGCTCGAATCGAAAAACTACAGCGGGTGGATTTTCGGACGCGAGCAGGACCGTCAGTGGACACAACAGTTCCAGAATCGCTTCAAGCAACGGTTCTATAATCCGATTAAACAAAATGAAGGGCACCTTAAAAGTATGCAACGTTTCTTAGAAGGAACGGATCCTACGCTCTTTCACTCCTTGATCGTCTTCAGCGAACGCTGTGAACTCAAAAAGATCACCGTCGTTTCAGCGCATGTCCGTGTCTTGAAACGAAACGTCTTACGTAAGACGATTGAGCAACTCGCGACAGAAAAGGCGTTGACACCAAGTCAAGTCGATACGATCGCGGGAAAACTCGGGGTTCATTCACAAGTCGATCGTGCCACCCAACAGGCGCATATCGATGGGATTCGTCAGCGCCAGGCCAAATGACAGCGTTGACGGACTGGCTCTCCTTCAGGTATAGTGGATAAATAATAAGTAGTGCAACTATATGGAGATGATGGGATGAAAGAATCGGAATGGTCGCTTGGCATGCAATTATCTCGTAGTTATTATGCGTTCAAACGTGCTGCCGCTAAACGGATGGAGACGTTCGGTTTAACGCCGGAACAGTTTTCTGTCCTGAGTGAACTTGCTAAACAAGATGGTGTTTCGCAAAAGCAGCTGGCACTCGTGACGGAACGTGATCAAACAACGATCGGTAAGATTCTCGATAAACTCGGTAAAAAAGAATTGATTGTTCGGACACCGGATCCTCGGGACCGACGAGCGGTTCTGCTCTTGATGACACGAGAAGGACGTGACATCGTCGATCGTCTCGGACCAGAGCTCGATCAGCTACAATTCGAAGCGTTCCGAGGACTCTCGCGGGAGCAAATCGAGCAATTAAAGGAAACACTTGAGACCATTCACCGGAATGTGACGTGAATGGTTTTCCTTCGGACATATAGTTGCACATGATATTATAAGTAATGCATATAAAAGGAGATTGTAATATGAAAGCATGGAAAGATGTCTGGTCAATGACACAAACGAAAGTGGGGCTCGTCTTCGCGATCGTCGTCCCGCTCTTGTTCCTCGTCGTCTGGATGACTGGTTACGAAGGAACAACGGAACGACTCGATCAATTGAACGTCGGTGTCGTTGGCGAAGTGAACGACCCGTTCGTCACATCACTAAAAGAAGCACCGTTCACGGTCCAAGCAGTTCCGACCGAAGCGAAAGGGTTGGAAGCACTCGATGCCAATGAAGTCGATCTCGTCCTACAAAAGGATGATACAACGCGTCAACTGACGGCACACGTCAGCCAGACGAATGCCGAATTTGCGAATGCGATTCTCGAGCGGGCAACGGAAACGATCGGCAAACAGTTGAATGGTGAGCCGACGTTCACGACGTCGGTCGTCACGGAGCATGCCGTCTCAGATTTTGCCTTGTCGATGCTGCCACTCGTCCTCGGGTTCGTCATCTATATCGCAACAATGACGATGGGGATTCAGTTCAATCTCGTCAGCACGATCTTAAGTAAGTGTCATTCAATCTGGTCACTATTTTGGAGTCGCCAACTGTTGCATGGAATCGTTCTTCTAGTCGTTCCGTTACTGCTCGTTTCTGTGGCACATGTATTAACGGACATCACGACACCGTTCATGAAGTTGTGGGCGTTCGAGTTCCTCGTTGTCGCGACCTGTATCGCCGTCACACAGATGAACTTCGCGATATTTGGACCGATTGCGCCACTTATCAATGTCGCATTGATTCCTTTCCAGTTGATGACTGCCGGAAACATCGTGCCAGCGAAGATGTTGGCACCGTTTTATCAATCGCTCGGAACGTTCTTACCGGTTCCGAATGCCGTGGCTGGATTCAGTCGATTGCTGTTCATGAATGGTTCAGTAGGGACACAGGTGCTTCATTTATCACTGATTGGTTTCGGTAGTTTTATCGTGACATGTTTAGTGGTGAGTTGGAGGGAGCAACGACAAGCACGACGTGTTGTTGCATGAAGAATATAAGAAGAATCGTCATCGAATGAGATGGCGATTTTTTTTATTTGAGATAGATTTATGAAAAAATCATTGCATAACAAAAACGTTATATAATAATATGGTTATGTGAAAAGCGAAAAAGATAAATTCGCTCCTGTATCAGGCATGGATTATACGTTTAAGAGAAAGGAGGACTCTCCATTGATCGAGACAGCAAAACGGGTAGAAGAGATGAGTCAGTTCTTAAAGCTACTGAGCGATGGAACACGTCTTGAAATTTTGCGAAGACTACACGTTCGGGAACATTGTGTCTGTGATTTCGTCGAAATGTTTGATATTTCGCAACCGGCAGTCAGTCGTCATCTAAAATTATTGCGTCAGTCCCATCTCATCTTGGAACGACGTGAACGACAATGGATTTATTTTCGAATCAATCCAGATCATCCGCAACACAAGTTGTTATTGACGATTTTAGAAGAAATGGACACTCCGGACATCCCGGACAGAAGTTGCTAGCACCATGGATGAAATGGATTAGCACGAGCAAGGCATTGGAATCGAGACGATATTCCATTCTTGATGGCACACGTTCAAGGATGGCGAATCGTTAATAGAACCACTCGAAATTTAATACAGAAATGAAGTGAACGCATTGACCGGTACACATTTACTAGCGATCGGAATTTTTCTGATCACCTTATTCTTAATCATCAAACAACCGAAAGGACTCGGCATCGGTTACTCCGCGATGGGGATGGCGCTCGTTGCGCTATTGACGGGAGTCGTCAATCTCGATGATGTTTCGACTGTCTGGGGCATCATCTGGAATGCCACCTTTACGTTCATCGCTCTGATCATTATCTCACTGATTCTTGATGAGATCGGATTCTTCGAATGGGCGGCACTCCACATGGCACGCATCGCACGAGGTGGTGGTGTCAAACTATTCGTATATATGACATTGCTCGGTGCTGTCGTTGCGGCTTTATTTGCGAACGATGGGGCAGCCTTGATCCTGACACCGATCGTCCTCGCGATGGTTCGTCACTTGAAACTTCCGGATTATGTCGTGTTAGCCTACGTGTTTGCTTCCGGATTCATTGCCGATACGGCCAGTTTACCGTTCGTCGTCTCGAACCTCGTCAACATCGTCTCAGCAGACTTCTTTAATATCGGTTTTACGGAGTATGCGTCACGGATGGTATTCGTCAATCTCTTTTCTGTCGTAGGCAGTCTGATCGTCTTGTATCTCTATTTCCGAAAGAGTATTCCTAAGAATTATGATGTCGGGCAGCTCGTCGTACCCGCGACAGCGATCAAGGATCAACGGATGTTCAAGTTATCTTGGTTCGTACTCATCTTGCTTGTCGTCGGATACTTTACGAGTGACGTCATCGGCATTCCAGTCAGTCTTGTCGCTGGAATCATCGCCTTGTTCTTCTTATTGATGGCACGTCGTTCACCGAGCGTACCGACGAAAAAGGTCATCGGTGGTGCACCGTGGGCGATCGTCTTCTTCTCACTTGGAATGTACATCGTCGTCTACGGACTTCAAAATGCAGGATTGACACAAGTTCTCGCTGACATCATTGATGGCTTTGCGACGAATTTAGCAGCCGCGACATTTGGTATGGGCTTCTTGGCTGCCATCTTGTCGTCGATCATGAATAACATGCCGACCGTCATGATCGATGCCCTTGCGATCGATTTGAGCCAGGCGACTGGAACGATTCGAGAAGCGCTCATCTATGCGAACGTCATCGGATCTGATCTTGGACCGAAGATCACGCCGATTGGTAGTTTAGCGACATTACTTTGGTTACACGTGCTTCGGACGAAAGGCGTGAAGATTGGTTGGGGTCAATACTTTAAAATCGGAACGATTCTGACGATCCCGACACTTGCCATCACATTGCTTGGCTTGTATATCAGCTTGATACTTTATTGATTTTTAAGGAGGAACTAGAGATGAAATTGATGATTATTGGTTCAGTTGCTGCGGGAACATCAGTAGGAGCAAAAGCACGTCGTAACAGTGAAGAGTTGCAAATTACGATTTATGATCGGGATCAGGACATCTCGTATTCAGGTTGTGGGATTCCCTACTTCGTCGGTGGGGAGATCGCTGACATCGACGAATTGACACCGCGCGATGCCGCTTTCTTTAAAAAACGATATAACATCGATATTCATACACAACACGAAGTCGAATCGATTGATCATGCGACAAAAACGGCGACGATCGTCAATCTCCTGACAGGGGATCGTTTCACGGACACGTATGATACGTTAGTGCTGGCAACCGGTGCTTCAAGTATCATTCCACCACTTCCAGGCGTTGAACATGAGAATGTCTTTACGGTTCGAAATGTCCGCAATGCCGACGCGATCCGGTCCTACATTGATGCTCACGATCCGAAGACAGCAACGATTGTCGGCGGAGGATTCATCGGACTCGAGATGGCAGAGCAATTGACGTATCGGGGCATTCAAGTCACGCTCGTCGAACGTTTGCCGCAAGTCATGCCGCCACTTGATCGCGATATGGCAGAACGCGTAGCGGATCACTTGAAAGATAAAGGGGTATCCCTCTTGCTTGGCGAATCCGTGACAGCGTTCAACGGAGAAGAACGTATTTCTGAGGTCGCGCTTGAGAGTGGAAAAACGATCGAGACGGATCTCGTCATTTTATCTGTTGGCGTCAAGCCGAACACGGGTCTTGCGAAGCAGATCGGCGTAGAGCTTGGTAAAACAGGAGCGATTGCAGTCAACCGTCACATGCAGACGAATGTAGCCGATGTCTACGCAGTCGGCGATGTCGCAGAGAGTTTCTCCGTCATCACGGGTGAAGCACTTTATCGTCCGCTTGGTTCAACAGCGAACAAGATGGGACGGATTGCCGGCATGGTCATTACGGGTGAGGAAGCGGAGCACCGTGGTATCTTAGGGACGGGTATCTTCAAGGCGTTCGATTTGACTGTCGCTCAGACGGGTTTGACGGAAAAAGAAGCGCGTGAGTCAGGGTATGACATCGAAGTCTTGCATAACATCAAACCAGATCGTCCGGAATACATGGGTGGGAAAGAGATGACGATCAAAGCGATTGCCGATCGGGCAACAGGGCGAGTCCTCGGAGCCCAGATCGTTGGTCCGCAAGGTGTCGACAAACGGATTGATGTCCTAGCGACGGCGATCACCTTTAAAGCGAAGGCAGAGGATTTATTCCATCTCGATTTAGCTTACGCTCCACCGTTCGCGACGACGAAGGATCCCGTTCTCTATACGGGAATGGCACTCGATAATGCCATCAAAAAAACAGCGCGTTTGATGACACCGAACGAATTAATTGACCAAGTCGCGAGTGGGAAGTCGTTCCAAATCATTGATACACGCTCGAAAGCACAATTCGAGAAAAATCATGTCGACGGAGCGATCCATATTCCACTTGGTGAACTGCGGACACGCGCGAAGGAATTGGATCCGACGTTACCGACGATCGTCTACTGCAACAAAGGCGTGACGGGGAATGCTGCGCAAAACGTCTTGAAAAACCTTGGATTTACGGATGTATGCAACTTATCAGGTGGCAACAAGAACTATCAACATATTAAAAAATGTTTTTCATAAAATCGAACAATATAGCGTGATGATCCTATTTACTTAGGGATCATCACGTTTTTTTGTTGTCAAATTGTTAGAAATAGGATATTTTTAGTATATCGGTAGACGATATAACGGAAGACGGAATAAGGAAGTGAGAAAATGGCACGGACAATCCAAGAGACGGCATTAACTGAGGCTGTCTATTATATTTTACTGTCGCTTCAACAACCCCGTCATGGCTATGGCATCATGCAATTCGTCCAGGAGTTGAGCAATGATCGTGTCAAGTTAGCTGCTGGTACGTTGTACGGCGCACTCAGCAGTCTGGTCGATAAAGGGTGGATTGAAGCGATCGAGCAAGAAGCAGGGCGAAAGAAAGAGTACATCATGACGAATCAGGGGCGGGAGAGATTACAGGTAGAGCTAGATCGATTAAAAGAACTCGTGCGACATGGACAAGAAACGATGGGAGTGGATCAAGGTGAGTAGTAAAACGGTCTATCGCTTTTACGCTGATTATGCAAAAGAAGAAGTGTGGTTAAACGAGATGGCAAACAACGGCTGGTACTTACAGCAGTTTCGACTCGGACATTATGTATTCATCAAAGGTGAACCTGGTATGTACACGTATCGAATCGAGTTATTAGAAAACATGTCAAAGCATCCGAAGTCGCAGGATTACTTTGCGTTTTTGGAAGAGATGGGCATCGAAGTCGTGGATACATCGTTCCGCTGGGTCTTCTTAAGAAAACGGACCTCGGATGAACCATTTCATTTGTACTCGGACTTTGATTCACAGATCCATCACGAACATCGAATTTTGCAACTCTATAAAGTCGTTTTTTTCGTGAACATCATTGCAGTACTCATTAATTTGTTTAATCCGACTACCGACACGATGATCTGGTTCAATCTCGCGATCGTGACGGGTCTCTCATTCGTGATGCAACGCCACGAACGTAAAATTCAAACGTTACGTGGATTGCGTGCCATCGCGGAGCAGGATTAAACGCATATAACCTGATTTCAAAATTCCTCACGTCTCTAAATGAAACGTGAGGAATTTTTTTAGTCGTTAGAGTTCAGGAGGATGTTGTAAAGTTGGTCAATTCGTCTAACAGTGTTGTAAGAAAGACGTACTACATCGATCTAACAGTGTATAACTAGGTAGAAGAAATTGTTTAAATCAACAAGTCAAGGGGTCATGAATCGAATGGATAAGTCTATCCGTAAAAAGTGGATTTTTTTTAGTCTAGTGTTTTTTGTCAGTGGAAGTATCCTTTTAGCGACCTGGATGAAAGTGCAACAGGGTCGCACAAACGCAACTGTCCTACCACGTTCTTCGATTACAGCCATCGATTTTAGTCCTCAACAAGACACCGTGATGTTGGTCTATCCAGGACAGGGGCAAGGGAAAACGAATGATCCTGAACTTGCCTATAGTTCGATTGTCACGATCAACATGAAAGGAAAGGTAGTAAGCGAACGACAGGTCCATGATCCACGTTTTACGAACATGACGCTTGTGCAAAAACTGAGTACGCCGAATGTGTTGTATGCATCAGTGCAAGGCTATCCGAATTATTTTTATACATTCGATTTTACAAAGCGACGGTTTGTTCAACATCATGTGACGTATTTCAAGCACGATCCCATGATAGAATCCATCAAACATTTTGGAACGGATACATGGTTCAAGACGTTGAATTCATACAAAACCGGTACGCAACGATCGTCTCAAGGAACAGGATTCTCGCACACCTTTTCTAATTTTGATACAAAAGAAAACTATGAGACGCCTGCGCGCTTCGAACCAGGAAATTCGATGATGATTGACCTAGAGCATCATCTAGCTTATGCCAGTGCTGGTAGTGAAGATGAACAAGAAGAAAAAGCAGCGATGATTTTCATGAATAAACAGACTGAAAAACCAATCGTGTACCGTAACAAGGAAGAACCTTATGCATATTCAGCCCTTTATGGGAAGGACGATACGGCATACTTCGCTAGTACAGATGGTTGGATGATTCGGATCAATGAGGCAGGTGAACAAACCGAGCGGTATTATCCGTTTCTTCAGAATACGAATTTTGATAGTACTGATCCGATTCGAATGATTGATGCAACACAAGGGATTCAAGTCGTTCAGCAATTCTCACAGAATAACCTAGATGCGGATCATCAAATTCTAGTTAAATGGACGTTCGGACAATCGTTCTCGGTTCAGGAAATCAAACCGAAGTTTTGGAAAGCCGATAAACGGTACAAGTACGTATATATTCATCCCGAGACGAAAAAATCATATTTCATCGAATTTGACCCTGAAAAACCGGATAAAGGGAAACTGCTCATTACGAATCAAAAGTATGAGTTGCTTCACGAGATTCCGGTGGAAGGACCGATTGGAATCGACTTTGTGATCGAATGAGATAAAGAGAGGAAGATATTTTGAACCGTATCGAGCGATTTGAATTTGAGTTTGAAAAAAAAGCGGGAGAACGATTTTCACTTTTCACGTATCTTGAGCAACAACAATCAGATTGGTCTTCTTTACAAGATGATGAAGCGCGGGAGGGAAACTTTCACGTAAGCATGTGGATCAGTGGAGAAAAGATTTCCTGGTCATATGACGTGCGAGAACGGGATGAAGCAACACAAGCATATCGGTTTAATATTTTCATACAACGCTGGAAAAACATCTGGGAATGGGCTCAGCAACGTCACTTAATGAGTGGAAACGCATTTGGAATTCATCAAACACTCGCTGACTCCGTCAGGACATCTGCCAAGTCTGAAGCGTATTTGGAACGGGCAATGAACGAGCTTGCTGGCTACGATGCGGAAGGACTACTCTTTTATTTTGGTCCTGGACCGTGGGACGACTTTCAGAACGCGGATGATGAGCTGGATATGTTTCTTGAGTTCGATGAGATCAATACAAAAGAGAAGATGCGTACGGAAGGGCTCTACTTTGATTACGATAGTCGGCGCTGGATCGACATTCCAGCTTCCTTACCGGTTATTGCTGAAACGATGCGGACGATGTATCTGCAACTCTACCAATAATCGATTTCATCGAAAAAGCTCACGTCTCAGAGATTGAGACGTGAGCTTTTGTATTAGAACAACTCGTTAATTGGTGTGTCACCTTCAAGCAATGTGACGACTTGCTTCGAGGCGTTGTCGTGACCGAGCGCAGCTAAAATGACACGGGCGACGTCCTCACGTGGAATTTTTTTAGTCGCTTGCTCGGACGGATCCGTCGTGACGTTGCCTGTTCCGGCTTCATCCGATAGTCCGCCTGGGCGAAGAATCGTGTAGTTGAGTGACGATTCCTTCAGGACACGATCCGCATAACGTTTTGCGATGTAATACGGCTTCATGCTGTCGGACCATGTTTCCGGCGAATCGGCATTCAAGGCACTGACCATGATGAACTGTTTTGCATTGATTGCTTCTGCTGCTTCAATCGCTTTGACGGCACCGTCGAAGTCGATTAGCATCGTCTTGTCGGCTCCCGTGTGACCACCTGATCCTGCGGTAAAGATGACGACATCTGATCCTTGTAATGTATCGGTGATCGTCGCGACGTCCGCTTCAAGATCGAGATGGACCGGGGTATGACCTAATTTCTCAAAATCACTGAACTGGTCCTTGGAACGTAATCCTACTTTGACATCGTGCTCCGAATCCTGCAGTAAGCGAGCAGCGTGACGACCTACTTTACCATTTGCACCAATGATGAAAATCTGACTCATGTTCCATTCCTCCAATCGCGATTTGATGATTCTGTTTCAGTATGGAAAAGACGGGGGGATTCTGTAAAGAAAGACGACTTGTAGAACTGCAACCGTCATCAAAACATCTTTTTAACGCTTTTATGCATAAAATCATCAAATTATCTTGAAATCACGTGTAAGTGTGGTAGGATAATGACTATTACCCACACCGAAAATCATTTGGGTTAAATTGTAGCAATATTCGGTGAATGGGCAACGACGAAACAGAAAGGAGAGATACGATGAGAAAGAAACCATGGCTACTGGCAGGACTTGTTTTGACAGGCGTTGCCGCTTGGATGATTTGGAATCAACAGACGGATGCCGAAGCACATGAGATCTTCGAAGACCACAAGCTGGTCGTCGGGACGACGGGGGATTATAAGCCCTTTACATACTGGAACGAGGAACGGAATCGTTATCAAGGCTTTGATATCGATGTCATCCAAGCGTTCGCCAAAGCAGCAAATCTTGATGTGACGTTCGTCAAGACGACATGGCCGACATTATCAGAGGATACGAAATCAGGAAAGTTTGATATCGCTGTCGGTGGCATCACGAAGAAAGTCGAGCGCGAGGTCATCGGAGACTTTACATCGTCGTATTTCTCCTTTCAAAAAGCACCGCTCGTAAAGAAGAAAGATGTCGAACGCTTGAATTCGCTCGCTGCAATCAATAATCCAGCAGTCAAAATCGGTGTCAATCCGGGTGGCACGAACGAAGCGTTCGTGAAGAAGCATTTTCCGAAGGCAGATGTGACCGTCTTTGAGAACAACTTGGACATTCCGAAAGCCGTAAAAAGCGGACAAGTCGATGTCATGGTGACGGACGACATCGAGGCGTTGCATTACGCGACAGAACTCGATCTTGCGGTGCCGAAACTAACAGAGGCATGGGAACCAGCCGAGATGGCGTATTTGATGCAACCGGATCAAAAACAGCTTGGAGATGTCTTCCGGGTCTGGATTGAAAGTGCAGAGGGGCAAGAACAAGTTCAAAAATTGAAGAAAAAATGGAACATAGTCTCGACACGTGAGACGGTCGGAGCGAAAGGAGCGGGAGCATATGAGTAAATGGGGATGGATCGTCGTCGGAGGTGGCGTCTTGTTTGCGAGCTTACTGACGCTATGGCAAACGGAGCAACCACGACGAGTACAAGCGAAGAACGTCTTTGCGACGAAAAAAATCGTCGTCGGAACGACTGGGGATTACAAACCATTCACGTACTTGAACCGGAAGACGAACGAGTACGAAGGATTCGATATCGAAGTGATCCGTTCTTTCGCGAAGACGACCGGTATCGATGTCGAGTTCGTCCCGACGACATGGCCCACGCTATCTGCTGATCTTGCTAGCGGGAAATTCGATATGGTCGTCGGGGGCGTGACGAAGAACATCGAGCGCGAGATCATCGGCGACTTCACATCGAGTTACCTATCATTCCAAAAGACACCGCTCGTCCGTAAAGAAGATGCTAAACGTCTTGCTTCAATCGAACAAATCAATCGTCCAGACGTGACGATTGGTCTAAATCCAGGTGGAACGAATGAACAATTCGTCCGTAAGACGTTCACGAAGGCGAATATCGTCATGTATGAACAAAACCTCGATATCCCGCACGCGGTTGCCTCAGGTGAAGTCGATGTCATGATCACCGATACGGTCGAGGCGATTCATTATGAAGCGCTCGACAAACGACTCGCGGCACCAAGAATTCAAGAAAAATGGATTCCGGCGGAGAAGAGTTACCTCGTTCGAGAGTCGGAAGGGGACGTCGTCGATGTTTTCAATCTCTGGATGCAATCGCACGAAGGTCAAGAAGAGATGGAGCAATTAAAAGAAAAATGGCAAGTAGCGTCGTAAGTGGATCGTGTCTCCGTATAACAGGAGGCACGATTTTTTCGTAACAGGAATCTAATGGGAAAGGGCGAACAAGTAACATATAAGCAAATCAGGAGGAATCGATATGTTGAATAAGGGAACATCCAAACAATGGCTTATCATGACCGTTCTTTTTGCCTGTATCACTTACGGATGGATTGTCATCGGAGAGTCATGGATCAGCACTACGTTGTTATTAGGAGGGGCGATTGTACTTGCGAGTGGTGCGGTACTATCGTTTAGTCTCGCGTTAGCGCGAACCGTTCGATTAAAGGGAATCGGATTAACGATGATGATGGTGTCGATCGTCACGACGCTCGTGGTATCCGCGGGTGTCGTGTACGGTGTGTATCAGATTGTAGCGTAATCGTTAGAGCTTGAATTTAGGCACCGAATCAGGTGTCTTTTTTTTGATTCGAGAACAGAAAAAACGGGAAAATCTTGGACATGACTTTGAATTCAGAGAAAGAAGGAATGAAGATGATTCATGTCGAGAACTTGACGAAGACGTACGATGGGAAGGATGTCGTCAAAGGGATTTCGTTCGACGTGCAAGCCGGGGAAATCTTCGCTTTTCTAGGACCGAACGGGGCAGGGAAGTCGACGACCGTCCAGATGCTGACGACATTGATTCCAATTTCCGGTGGTCGGGCGACGATTCAGGAATTTGATGTCGTCAAACAGGAAAAACAGGTTCGGTTGCAAATTGGGGTCGCCTTACAAGATACCGGCATCGATGAAGACTTGACCGGACTTGAATTACTCGTCCTACAAGGAAAATTATTCGGATTAAGTCAGACGGAAGCAAAAACACGGGCAGGGGAATTGCTGCGACTCGTCGGACTCGATCAAGATGGGAAGCGCCGTTCGGGCACTTACTCCGGTGGGATGAAACGACGGCTTGATCTCGCCTTGACGCTCGTCCATCAACCAACCGTTCTGTTTCTCGATGAACCAACGACTGGGCTTGACCCCGCGAGTCGTGTACAAATCTGGAACGAGGTCCGGCGATTAAACGAAGAGTTCAGCACGACGATCTTTTTGACGACACAGTACTTGGAAGAAGCCGATCAGTTGGCGGACCGAATTGCCATCATCAACGAAGGGCAACTGATTGCGGAAGGAACGGCAGCTGAGCTGAAGGCAGCAAACGGAGAGGAACGGATTGAGTTGACACTTGCTGAAAAAGAGGACGAGCGGATTGTCTTAGAAACGTTTAAAGGACGTCAGGAAAAAGGTCAACTGGTCATTCCTTCACATGGAACGGAGACATTACGCGCTGTTGTCCGCTTTCTTGACGAACGGAAGATGATTGCGACGTCACTGGTTGTCAAACAACCGTCACTCGATGATGTCTTTATTCGTTTAACCGGACAAGCCTATAAGGAGGAGTCGTGACATGATTCGAGAAACGTGGTTTTTGATGCGGCGAAGTCTACTCGTCACGTTACGTAATCCGTTTTCCTTCATTCCGAACTTGATCATCAGTGTCTTTTTCCTGCTCGTCTACACGAGTGGTTTGTCCGGAATCTCGAATTTACCGCAGTTCGACGGCGTCGATTATTTGAACTTCATTCTCCCAGTTTCAATCGTCTCGGGTGCTGTTGGTGGAGCAGGGGGGGCCGGTCAAGCGCTCGTCAAGGATATCGAGAGTGGTTATTTTGCACGACTCTTATTGACACCAGTCTCGCGAACAGCAATCGTCCTCGGCCCGATGCTTGCCGGGATGCTGCAATTATTCGTTCAAACGTTACTCATCTTCGGGATGGCCTTTTTGCTTGGTCTATCGATCCCAGTCGGTGTCAGTGGCTTTTTCTTGACGATCGTACTCGCGCTCGGATTTGGACTCGCCTTTGCCGGTTATTCGGTCGGTGTCGCTTTGAAGACGCGGAATGCGCAAGCCGCTCAAGCCGGAACGCTCTTATTCTTCCCGTTGATTTTCCTGTCGACGACGTTCGTACCGAAAGACTTGATTGAAGCCGAGTGGCTCAAGATTGCTGCGACGATCAATCCAACGACCTATATCATGGAAGGCATGCGTAGTGTGTTAACCCGTCCAGAAATTGATTGGTCGGTTTACTGGCAAGGTTTGATCGTCGCTGCTGTTCTCAGCATCGCGATGGTGATCTTTGCTGCGTTGAACGCACGTGGGGCATTGAAAAAGTAAAAAATGGACCCGTTTTTAGACGGGTCCATTTCATGCGGCTATCTAGTTGACGGTCTTATTTCAAATCGCGTTTTTCTTCCTCTTCTTTCGACGATTTACTTTTTGCGTCGAACTCAGAACGTGTCATGACATCTTCGACATGCATATTGATTTCAATGACATCGAGTCCTGTCATATCATGGACTGATTTTTTGATTTTCGTTACAGCATCTTGGAAGATCGACGGGATGTTTTTGCCGTACTCAACGATGACTTTTAGGTCGAGTGCGACTTGGCGCTCGCCGACTTCCGCGTCGATGCCTTTTGCGATATCTTCCGTGCTCCGGAAACGATCTGTCAAACCACTCATGAAGCCACCGCTCATTGAGAGGATGCCTTTGACATCATTTGATGCGATACCAGCGATTTTTTTAATGACTTGATCTTCGAATGTGAGTTTGTTTTCGCGTACTACTTCGTTTTCGTTTTGTTTCGTGTTGATTTCGTTAGCCATGAGAAATCTCTCCTTTTAATGTGAGTTGAATGATTTTTTATTTTCTGTATGCTCAATCCCGTTGAAAGAACTGAATCCATCCTTCGACATCGAGCGCGTTATCCCGCCACTGACCGATCAAGTAACCGATTGTTGCGAATACGATGATCAACAACGTCGGTCCAAAACCGATCGTCAAGAACAAGATGGCGAGGATCAGTCCGACTAGCCCGCCGAGTAGACGGTAGCGATACGGACGAAGTGCTTCGCTCGTTTTCATGATCTTCCTCCTCTCGGATCTTAGACGACGCGTTCAGATGTTTTGGTCTTCGTGTCACTGATCCGGACGCGTGTTTTTGTGACAGGTAGTTCAAGCAACGATTCGACTGCATGTTTGGCGCGTTCTTGAATGTCTTTGCCGATTGTCGGCAAACCTTCTTGACCAAAGACGGAACAGTCAACTTCTAACGCGACGGTTTCTTTTTTCGAGTGAATGTCCGCGTTGACGCGTGGCGAACGTACGCCGTTGATACCGCGAATTGACTCGAGTGCCGTTCGTTCGATCGTTTGCTTAGAGATTGTGATATTCCCGTCACCGGTTTGAATCAGGAGACGTTGTCCTTTTGAACGACTGAATAGTCCAGTGAATAATAGAATGACAAATACGAATGCTAGGAAGCCACCAAGTGATAAAATCGTGTAGCTATACCATTGTTGATCTTGCCACTGTTCAATCAAAGGACTGAGTCGTGGAACATCATAGACGCCGAGTACTAGAAGACCGACGCTGACTAAACCGAGAATGCCGATCAGGACGAGTAGGAAACGATTGAATCCGTTCATGTTACACCTCTCCTTTCTGTCGTTAAAATGTTTTAACGTGATTGTTCTACACATGAAATATTATGTGTATGGTGAGAATATTCCCGTTCAAACGAACTCAAAACATAAAAATACACTTAAAATAAAAAGACTATTTATTCTGAAAATTAGTCTGTTTATTAGAAAAATAGTAGATGAAATACGATATTTATTAAAAAAATTATGAATGATTTAGCGTTCTAAGGCATATTAGTTCGCATTTGATTATCTATCATGGGAAAAATGTAATGTCAATATAAAAATGGAAAACACGAAAAATCCTCCCATGATGTCATGAGAGGAAGATAAAATATCATTATTTTTCGATCTTCGGTACTTTTACGATGTAATAGACCGTACTTAAGGTCAAGAAAGCAACTCCGATTAAGATTGAGACACGTGTCTCATCGTTGAACAACATCCCGACGAGCACTGTCACCAGCGCGACGATCGACAGATAGTTCGTCACCGGTGCACCTGGCATCTTGAACGGATGTGAGGCTGTCCGTTCGCTTTCGAGTTTACGATACCGGATATGACTGATTAAAATCGCGAACCACGGTACCATCCCTGGCAGTACCGAAGCACTGTAGACATAAACGAAGATGTTCGTATCCTTCCCGAGAACGAGCGGCAAGGTGATATCAAGAATGACACCGAAGAAAATCCCGATTGAAATTGCGAAGACCGTGTAGAATGGAATGCCGCGTTTGTTGACCTTTAAGAAGAAGGACGGCACTTGTCCTTTTTCAGCCAAGGCATAGATCATCCGGCTTGCGCTGAATATCCCGGAGTTACAACCGGATAAAGCGGCCGTGATGACGACGAAGTTGATGATCCCAGCAGCAATCGTGACACCGACCTTGGCGAATGTCGCAACGAACGGACTGCCGAGATCCGACAACTCGTTCCATGGATAGACCGTGACGATGATGAAGATCGATCCGACGTAGAAAATTAAAATCCGCCAGACGACACCATTAATCGCCTTCGTAATATTCTTCTCTGGATCTTTCGTTTCTCCAGCTGTCACGCCAATCAACTCAACACCGATGTAAGAGGCGAAGACGATCGAGAGGGCAAAGAAGAAGCCGGTGAAACCATTCGTGAAGAATCCACCGTTCGCCCACAGATTCGAGAAGCCGACCGGGTTTCCGTCATTTCCTAGACCAAAGAAGATGATGCCGAATCCGGCGACGATCATCAGAAGAATCGTTATCACCTTGATTGAGGCGAACCAGAACTCGAGTTCACCGAACATCTTGACGGAAGCGAGGTTCGCGAGCGTCAAGAGAATGATGACGACGACCCCTGGAATCCAAGTCGGTAGTTCCGGCCACCAGAAGCGTAAGTATGTTCCGACAGCGATGACTTCACTCATCCCGACGACGACCCAGTTGAAGATGTTGCTACTTGCTGTCAAGAAACCAGCAGCTGGATGGATATAGTCGTTTGCGAACTTTGCGTACGAACCACTGTGAGGATGGGTGTAGACCATCTCACCAAGTGCACGCATGATGAAAAAGATAAAGACTCCTGCTAGCATGTACGCAAGCAAAACCGATGGTCCTGTCCAAGCGATCGTGCTTGATGCCCCAAGGAACAAACCGACCCCGATTGTTCCTCCGAGTGCAATCATTTGTACCTGTCGTGCTGTTAAATCGCGTTTCAAATTCGAACTCATCATTTCCCCCAAAAAAATTCTGTGACGTCATAATGTTCAGACAACTTGTCCGAATAACTATAACGCTGAGTATACTATCCTCAGATAGGACTCGCTAGTCTTTTTGAAAATTTGGGTTGAAGGTTTTCAAAAGTGAAAAGATTATGAAACAACTTTGTAACTGTTTTCATTTGCCTGCTATGAGAGAGACGAGTCGCTGACCGAGTCTCCCGAAATACAGGTGTTCTGAAGTCGCTAAGACGATCAAGTCGTTACGCATTGTAAGGTCACCTGACAGGGTATTTCCCTGTTCTGTCATGAATCGAATCGAACGAATACTCTCAAAAAGCGTTCCTTTACGTTCAAGTAAATGTGCTTCATCAGAATTTGCAGCAAGCAGAAAATCGTCGTACCGAGCGAACTGAGAAAAGGCAATCGTAGGTGCCTCACAAACGAGATCGTCCTCTTGATTGATACGAATGAAGCGAAAATCGGAATAATAGAAAAACCAGACTTCCTTCGACGAACAGACATTTAAGGCGTAGCAATCATCGATTGGATATTGACGATTCTTATACTGGACTACACCTGTATCGTCAAAAGCGACGAGACCAAATGCGCCATTCGAACTAGTTGCAGCATCAGCGTAGATTCCTTCGTCGAAATAACTGACCCAAATCCATCCTTGTTCATCGATTTGCATATTCTGAATCCCATCGTCTAAACAAAAGCTGTCTAGTAAATTCCCTTGAGGATCATAGACAAAGGCATTTGGTAACCACGTTCCATCTACATCGTCGTCACAACGGGAAGCGACGAGTAACAAACGTCCATCCGGAAAACGATCGACGAGCGAAAAAACAATTTCGCTTTTTTTAACGATCGTCGTCTTACGCCAATCATCCTTTAATTGATGAATGGAAAGGACGTGTTCATTGCGTGCTTCGTCGAGGGTTTCTTCGACGATCAAAATATGTCCGTCGACGGTGATCCCAGTCGCGACAGGACGACCCGACCGATAGGATGCAGTCAAACGACGGAGTGGAAAATGGGCAAGCGGGGATGTGAGCATGGCAGGACCTCCTGTTTGTTTAAAAAAACAGTCCGTCGTCAGACAGACTGCTAGTTGTTCAAACCGTTCGTTGACGGCGTTTGTAGATGACGTAGAAGATGATCAAGACGACGGCAGCAATCAGAACGCCGTTCGTGTACGGTGCAGCGACTTCCTTGATTGAACGCCAGTTCGTTCCGAGCGTTTCACCAAGATACAGGAACAAGATCGACCATGGGATGATGGCAAGCACCGTATAGAGAGAGAACTTCGTTTGGTCCATCTTCGCAAGACCAGCCGGAATCGAGATGGCATGACGAACGACAGGAATAAAACGAGCGCCAAAAATGACACCTTGTCCATATTTCAAGAACCAACGCTCAGCTAAATCCAGGTGATGCTCTGAGATTAAAACATACTTTCCGTATTTCAGGATAAGGGGACGACCGCCGTAACGAGCGAACCAATATAAGAATAATTGCGAGAATAATCCACCGATGACGGCAGCGACGATGGCGAGCGGCCAGCCGATCGTTCCTTGAGAAATCATGAATCCTCCATAAGAGAGGACGATTTCACTCGGTATGATTTCAATCATCAACCCGAGGGCGATGCCGAAATATCCGAGATCGGCAAGCGAAAGTAAAATCTGGTTGACGACTTGAGATAACACGTTAGACAACTCCTTTGTATCAGTTCATTTCTTTATTTTAGAGAACAAGCGGCGAAATGAAAAGGAAAAAAACGGAGACAATTCAAAAAACGGATTCGCAATTACGGCGAATCCGTCTTCTTTTTATAATACGACCGCGGCGATCGTACCGAAGATGATCAATGGAATGTTGTAGTGCAAGAACGTCGGAATGACCGTTTCACGCATGTGATCGTGCTGACCATCCGCATTTAGACCACTTGTTGGCCCGAGTGTCGAGTCTGATGCGGGACTACCCGCGTCACCGAGCGCACCGGCTGTACCGATGATCGCAATCGTCGCTTCTAAGCTGAATCCGTACTGGATACAGAGTGGAACGAAGATGGCAGCAATGATTGGAACGGTTGAGAAACTTGAACCAATCCCCATCGTGACGAGAAGACCGATCAACAGCATGACGAAGGCGGCAACGAGTTGGGAATCGCCCATCAATGCTTTTGAGTTCTCGACGAGTGGCTCGATATCGCCCGTCTTACGCAAGACGTTCGAGAATCCGTTCGCTGAGATCATGACGAAACCGATGAATGACATCATGCGCATACCGCGTGTAATGACGTCATCTGCTTCGCTGAAGCGAACAAGACGAAGCAACAAGAAGAGGATTAAACCAGTTGTTGCAGCGAGAATCATTGATCCGGTCTGCAGTTGAACGATCAAAGTCGCAATGACGACGATACCGCTTAAGGCAAGCTTCGTTTTCGTGATGACCGGGATTTCATAATCGTCTGGAGCGATATCACGCATCTCATACGTCCGTTCTTTACGATATGAGTATAGACCGATTAAGAGACCGACGACCATCCCGAGTGCCGGAATCGCCATCGCTTCGATGACGGATGCTCCTGCTGTATCAAGACCATTTGCCTTCAAGTTCTTTAGTAGAATCTGATTGAGGTAAATGTCTCCGAAACCAACTGGTAAGAACATGTAAGGTGTCACAAGACCAAACGTCATGATTATCGCAATCCGGCGACGGTCCATTTTCAACTGATTAAACAGACCAAGGAGCGGCGGAATGATGATTGGAATGAATGCGATGTGGATTGGCAACACGTTTTGTGAACTGATCGCGAGTAACAGAATCGCAAACAAGATGAATCCTTTTAACTTTTTGACCGATGAGGCACTTGCATTACCGCGCGAACGTTGAATCAAGGCATGTGCGAGTGCATCGGGTAAGCCCGTTTTCGAGAGGGCGACAGCGAACGCGCCGAGCAACGCGTAACTCAGGGCGATTTCTGCCCCGTCACCAAGACCACCGGAGAACGCTTTTGTCGTCGCAGTCAGGTCAAGACCACCGACGAGACCACCGGCAAACGCACTGATGACCATCGCGAGCACGATGTGGACGCGGAAGATCGCTAAAATAAACAGTAAAAAGACGGCAAACAATACGGCGTTTATCATTCAGTAAAACCACACTTTCTTTTGTTATCACTGTACTATACTAAAGTATATTACAGCCATGTTGGAATGCTGTCAAGAGTAAAAGTCTGACCTCGTAATCAAAAGATGAATGGTACGCTTATTAGCTCTCCACAAGATGATATATTCTGTTATACCCCTGAGCATGAAGTGAGAAGCGTGTTGATCACTGAATATAATTCATACGAAAAACGTGCCATCCTTCTCCGTTACGAGAAAATATGGCACGTTGTCTTTAGTTTAAGACGGAATAGAATATGCGAGTCTATTTGCGTTTCTTCTATAAAGAGTGATCAGCAATCGACGATGTCGAGTTTACCAGTAGCCGGGTCGATGACGAGTCCGTGAACGTTCGTCCCAGGTGGCAATAACGGATGGTTCTTCACGAGGCTGACTGAGTGAGCAACGCTTTCTTGAACCGACGTGAAACCACGCAACCATTGATTCAAATCAACACCGGATACTTCGAGTGTGTGAAGAATCTGTTGGTCGATTCCTCGATCCTTCATCTCGTTGATCATGTGTTTAGGATCAATTGTGCTCATGCCACAGTCGTGGTGACCGATGACGACGACTTCTTCAGCGCCAAGAGCATACAACGCAACGAGAATCGAGCGCATGACGGAGCCGAATGGGTGCGATAGGATAGCACCGGCATTTTTGATGATTTTCGCATCCCCGTTCTTAAGACCAAGTGCATGTGGGAGGAGCTCCGTCAAGCGGGCATCCATACACGTCAGGATGACGACCTTTTTATCTGGGAACTTATCCGAGACGAACTGCTCATACTGTTTTTCGGCGACGAATCGCTCGTTGAAGGCTAGCATTTCCTGTACAACTGACATTCAAGTGTCCTCCTTTAGTGGTAGCTCTTAATATGTACCCCATATCAGAATACAAGATGATGAAACGGCTATCAAGTCAGGAAAATGCGAGGTGTGATAAATCGCACACATCTATGTACATGAAGCAAAACGTTGAAAAAGAAGAACGCACAATAGTTGTAAACGCTATCAAAGGTGTGATGGAATTCACAGGATGGTCATGCACAAAACAGGAAAAAGGGGTTATGATTGATTTGTGAAGGAAAGCACAAACTATTGAAAAACAGCTTGGCATTCCTGACATAATGGTTGGCAAATCAAACTCAGATTCGTTCCACGACAGGGAGGAAACCACTCATGGCTGTGAAAGAAAAAACAAAATCGACGGCAACACCAGTCGAACAAGCAGTTGGACAAATCGTTGAAAAAGGGCAACGTGCATTACAAGAATTACTGACATTCGATCAAGAAAAAATCGATACGATCGTCCGGGATATGGCACTTGCCGGACTTGAACGGCATGTCGAACTCGCTCGTCTCGCTGCAGAAGAGACGGGACGCGGTGTCTTTGAAGATAAGATGATTAAAAACATTTTTGCGACAGAATACATCTACAACAGTCTACGTCATGAAAAAACAGTTGGGATTTTAGAAGAAGATGTCCAAAACGGCATCACATATATCGCTGAACCCGTCGGTGTCGTCTGTGGTGTCACACCGGTCACGAACCCGACATCAACGACGATGTTCAAAGCATTGATTGCGATCAAGACACGCAACCCGATCGTCTTCGCATTCCATCCATCGGCACAACGTTGTTCCGTTGAAGCAGCGAAAACACTCCGCGACGCAGCCATCAAAGCAGGTGCGCCAAAAGACTGTATTCAATGGGTCGAAGAACCATCACTTGAAGCAACGAAAGTCTTGATGAACCATGAAAAAATCGCGATGGTCCTTGCGACAGGTGGAGCGGGAATGGTCAAATCAGCGTATTCAACAGGTAAACCGGCACTCGGTGTTGGACCAGGGAACGTTCCGTGTTACATCGAACAGTCAGCGAAAGTCAAACGGGCAGTCAGCGATCTCGTTCTCTCAAAAACGTTTGATAACGGAATGATTTGTGCGTCTGAGCAAGCTGTCATCGTCGACCAAGAGATTTATGCGACGGTTCGTGCGGAAATGGAAGCACTCGGTTGTTACTTCTGTACACCGGAAGAAAAACAACGTCTCGAATCACTCGTCATCAAAACCGATACATGTGCCGTCAATGCGGACATCGTCGGGAAACCAGCGACATGGATCGCGGAGAAAGCCGGCATCGACGTTCCGGAAACAACGGTCATGCTCGTCGCGGAACTCGAGCACGTCGGAGCAGCAGAACCATTGTCTCATGAAAAACTCAGTCCGGTCCTCGGTGCGTACCGCGTTGCATCAACTGAAGAAGCGTTCACGATTGCCGAACAGATGCTTGAAATTGGTGGTCTCGGTCATACAGCTGTCATTCATACGACGAACGATGATTTGATGACAGCGTTCGGACTCCGCATGAAAGCCTGCCGGATCCTTGTCAACAGTCCATCTGCTCACGGTGGGATCGGTGATCTGTACAACGAGTTGACACCATCATTGACACTCGGTTGCGGATCATACGGGAAAAACTCTGTATCTGAAAACGTGACAGCGAAGCACTTACTCAACGTCAAGAAGGTGGCGAGACGACGCGTGAACATGCAATGGTTCAAGGTTCCTGAAAAAATCTACTTCGAAAAGAACTCTGTTCAGTACTTGCGGTCGATGACAGACGTCTCACGTGTCATGATCGTGACTGATCCAACGATGGTACAGTTCGGGTATGCCGATAAAGTAATTCAAAACTTACCACAGTCCGTCAGTTACCGGATCTTCGACCAAGTCGAACCAGATCCATCGGTGACGACTGTTCAGACAGGTGCTCAAGCGATGCGTGATTTCAAGCCTGACTTGATCATTGCTCTTGGTGGTGGTTCAGCAATGGATGCTGCAAAAGGAATGTGGCTCTTCTACGAACAACCGAACGAAACGTTCTCGAACTTACGTCAAAAATTCCTCGATATTCGCAAACGGGCGTATCAATTCCCGACACTTGGTCGTCAAGCGAAGTTCGTCGCGATTCCGACGACTTCTGGTACAGGTTCAGAAGTGACACCGTTCACCGTCATCACGGATAAAGAGAAAAATGTCAAATACCCGATTGCTGACTATGCATTGACACCTGACGTCGCAATCGTTGATCCGGAATTCGTCATGACCGTTCCAGCTTCGATCACTGCTGATACCGGAATGGATGTCTTGACGCATGCGACAGAAGCATACGTCTCGGTGCTTGCAAACGACTACACGGATGGACTGGCACTGAAAGCAATCAAGATGATCTTTGAGTACTTGCCACGAGCATATGCTAACGGATCAGACGCCGAAGCACGCGAAAAAGTGCATAACGCGTCAACGATGGCAGGGATGGCATTCGCGAACGCCTTCCTTGGAATCAACCACTCGATCGCGCACAAAATCGGTGGTGAATTCCACACGCCACACGGACGGACGAACGCGATCCTGATGCCGCACGTCATTCGCTATAACGCGTCACGTCCAACAAAACTAGCAGCATTCCCGAAATATGAATCATTCGTTGCCGATGAACGGTATGCCGACATCGCACGCTACCTCGGTCTTCCGGCAGCAACGACGGAACAAGGGGTCGAATCACTCATTCAAGCAGTTGCCGATCTCGGACAACGTCTCAACATCAAGATGTCATTCAAGGCGCAAGGCATTCAAAAAGCAGACTTCGAGGCAAAACTCGACAAGATGGCAGTTGATGCTTTCGAAGATCAATGTACGACAGCGAATCCAAAGATGCCGCTTGTTGCTGAATTACGGACGATCATGGAACAAGCGTACGAAGGCATCTAATAGAGAAAAAAATACCATGGCACCTGATCGTTCAACCGGCTTCTCATTTTGAGAAGTCGGTTTTTGTTTTGGAAATCGATGGAGACAGTCGGAGAAAAAGTGGGATATAATGGCTGTTGAACGAATTTGATGTTTTTGGTTTCGCTGTAGCAGGAATATTCAAACATCAGACATAAAAAGGAGGAAATGGGATGGAGTCAAGGCAAGAAAGGAAACAACGACGGTTTTCCGTCTGGGATGTCCTGTTTGGCGTCCTTATCGGTCTCATCTTTTTCGGTGTCATCTATGGCGTGATGGCATTTTTGACTTCACAAATCACTTCATCCTCAGACTATCAAGATCTCGTGACGCAGATGCAACAGGCGGACGTCTCCTGGAAAGATGCAGACATCACGGTCTCTCTCATGCTCTTGTTCGTCGGTGGACTGTCAATCACGATGCCGAGCGCAGTTCGGGAAGGAATCATCAATCAGGTACTTGATGCGAGTTCTGCCGGTGATGTCTTATCGTTGTTTGGGATCGACTTAAAACAGGTCCTCGCACCACTTACGTTCGATGTCTCTTACGGCACGTTACTCTATTCCGTTTTTGGCATCGGTTTGATCGTCCTGTTATTTTTGGTTTTACGGATTAAGGCAAGTCGTCTCGGGTGGACGATTCGATCGATCAGTTTCTTCTTAACGGTCGGAATCATCTGGTTCGTCCTTGCCGGACGCGGAAACGACGTGCCGTTTCTCTCGTTACAAGATGGCTATGCGATGAGTGGGATCCTACCGCTTCTCGTCGTCAGTTTACTTGGCTGGATGGCGTTCTTCCCGCAAAAGTTATCCGGTCTGACAGCTGCCGGACGTGCCAGCTTACTGATTTTGATGCTCGCAAGTACGCTCCAACTCGTCTTTACGGTGCAGGACGAAGCGGCGTATGACGGTGATTCCTCACTACGGACGGCGTTGACCGTCGCGAGTCTAAACGCCGGAAGTGGCGGAATGTACGACTGGATCCACGGCGGACAGGTCGTGTATCAAGCAGACGTTCTTGGAGCGAACGCGGAAATCCCGGTCTCGATGTTGAACGGGGAGACCTCAACGGATCAGCTTAATGACTCGATCCAAAAAGTCGTCGATGGGATCGATACGGACCGGGTGACAGAACAATTGTTGACGTTACTCGGTGGAGAACGTCCGGATTTGTCAGCAACACAATTGAAGCTCGACCCTGTTGATTACGGTGTCGCGCGGCAGACGATTCAAGTGATTGATGCGGAATCTGCAGGAGCGACGCCACCGAATGTCTCGAGTGAGAGTGGGTATTGGGTATTATTGCTGGTAACGTTCGCGATCTACTTCGTCTGTAGCATCCGAAGCTTCAAGTCGATTATCGATCCGTTCGTCTTTGCGATCACGATTGGTGTGATCAGCTTCATCGTCAGTCAGGCTTCATACGTTCAGTTCGCGATGAAATGGCGGAGTGACGTCTTATTCGAATTCGCTCAACAAACCGCAGGCTGGACAGTACTTTATGCCACAGGACTTGCGTTACTTGCTGGAATTCTCGGTTACGTCGTCCGACGGAAACCAGAGAAAACGGTGTAAGGGGACGTGGAGTGGTGAAAATCCTATGCCATGAATCCAATCTACGAACGTTGCTGTCATTCTCGCTTTCCGCAGGCGGGAGGTAGGCCGCGGTATCCTAAACTACGTTTCGTCTACCCGGTCTCACCTGACCCTGACGAAAGTGAAGAACATGCTTTCTTTTCCTGTAGGAGTCGAGAATGAACAATTACGTTCTACATTAGTTAAAACGATACTTTTTCAGGATTTTGGTCTGAGAAAGTATCGTTTTTTTGTATGAATTATACAACGGTGTAAGACGCCTTTTTTTACCATTCAAACTTGGTTTGTAAAGGTAAAACAAACAATGTTAAGCCAGTATTTGGAATTGGTTAAGTGGGTTAAATAAGACGGATGTCCGACCTATTTGAAAGGACTATTAGCTATAATCGAACCATGCTAAATTAATGAAGCAGTCAAAACATCCTGGGGGGAAATCCATATGAAAAAAGCTACGAAACTCGTCATCGCGTCGACGTTGATCGCACCGATGCTCGTACCAGTCGTTCAAGTCAAGACACTTGCTGCCGACAACAGTGTCGTCAAGTTACGCTTCCTAGAAACAACGGATTTACATACGAACTCAATGAACTACGATTACTTCAAGGATGCGCAGGACGAAACGATTGGTCTCGTCAAAGCCGCTACGGTCATTAAACAGCAACAAACTGAAGTGGGCGCAACGAACAGTTTCTTATTCGATAACGGGGATACACTTCAAGGAACGCCATTCGGTGATTACGTGAAGAACCAGTACGACAAAGGAAACAAAGGCAAACATCCGATGTACGAATTGATGGAATACCTCGGTTATGATGCGGTCACGCTCGGAAACCATGAATTCAACTTCGGTCTTGATTTCCTTAAGTCAGCGATGAGTGCTTCGAGCGGTTCAATCAAGTTCGTCAACTCGAACGTATTGGATGCAGTCACGAAAAAGCCGATCGTCGCGGACTACAACAAAGATGGAAAAGACTATCAAATCATCGAACGTCAAGTCAAGGACCAGAACGGTGACATGAAAACAGTCAAGGTGGGTGTGTTCGGAGTCGTCACGCCACAAATCATGGCATGGGATGCGGGGAACCTGACAGGGAAAGTCACGGCTGAAGATATCATCCCGACTGCTAAAGCAACAGCGAAGAAATTAAAAGATGCTGGCGCAGACGTCGTCGTTGCACTCGCACACACAGGTATCGGGGATACGACGGATCAAAAAGACGGCGATGAGAATGTCGGCTACGCATTGACAAAAGTTGCAGACATCGATGTCTTGATGACAGGTCATCAGCACGGAAAGTTCCCGGCAGTCGATTCAGCGTTCAATAAATTGCCGAATGTTGATAAAGAAAAAGGTCTAATCAATGGTAAACCAGTCGTCATGGCAAACACACAAGGAAAGAACGTCGGTGTCATCGATCTTGAGTTGAAGCAAGTCGACGGGAAATGGGTCGTTGATACGTCAGGTGCGAAACTAGCGGACGTGACGAAAGACACGACAGCAGATGCCGGTGCCGTCAAGTTGATTGAAAAAGCACATGAAGGAACACTCGCGTACATTCGTCAAGAAGTCGGAACGATTAATGACGACATCCAAAGTTTCTTCGCTCTCGCGCAAGACGATGATTCAGTTCAGTTCGTAACGAACGCTCAGAAATGGTATGTCGAGAAACAACTCAAAGAAAATGCCGATCTCGCGAAATATAAAGATCTCCCGTTGTTGTCAGCAGGTGCACCATTCAAGACTGGTGGTCGTAACCAAGTCAACGCATCCGATTATACATTGATCAAAAAAGGACCAATCGCACTCAAGAACGTCGCCGATCTCTATGTTTATCCGAATACACTCGAAGTCGTCAAAGTAACAGGTGCTGACGTCAAAGACTGGCTCGAAATGTCAGCCGGTCAGTTCAACCAAGTCGGCGGTGAGCAAACGAACTTGTTGAACAAAGATTTCCGTAGCTACAACTTCGATATCCTCGATGGATTGACGTATGAAATTGATATCACGAAACCAGCGAAGTTTGACTATAATGGTGACTTATCGAAGGAATTTAAAGGTGACAACCGCGTCCAAAACATCAAGTATCAAGGCAAAGCAATCACAGACGACCAAGAATTCCTCGTTGCGACGAACAACTACCGCGCTGGTAGTGCGACGTTCCCGGGTCTTGGGAAAGGTCAAAATATCGTCTACAAATCGGCTTACGAAACACGTAACGTCATCTCGGACTATATCAAAGCGAAACAACCGGTTGATTATAAAGCCGATGACAACTGGTCACTCGTCGCAAGTAAGCCGATGACGGTCAGCTTTGATTCAGCGGTTGCAGCTGCACCGTACGTCAAGCGGTATGAAGGAATCACGAACACAGGTGAAACACGTCCAGGTGAGACAGGAACTTTCCTTAAATTCAACATGAACGTGCCGATGAAAGACTTCACGGTCTCGGCAAAAGCAGTTAAACCAGGTGCGAAAGTCGTTACTGGTCAGGCAGTTCCGGGCGCAACAATCACAGTTAAACTTGGCGATAAAGTCCTCGGTACAGCAACAGCAAACGAAGCGGGTCAATACGAAGTCGGAACACGTCCGCTCAAATTGCGTGACAAGTTGACGATCGTCTCTGAACTCAGCTTCATGAAGACAGAAACGAACGTCACAGTCGGAACAGGTGTCGTTGCGATACCAGCAATCGATAAAAAGTCAGCAGTCTACGGATCGACGGTCCTCCGCGGTAAAGCAACGGAAGGTCTTGACGTGACGCTCTATAAAGGATCAACGAAGATCGCGAAAGCGAAAACGACGGCAAGTGGTTTCAAGATTGCGGTCCAGAACGGTCTAACGACAGGTACGTACACGGTCAAGTCGACAGACATCTCGAACAAGATCACGAAAAAGGCGTCGTTCACGATCAAGAACACGTATCCGGTCAAAAAATGGTCAGGCAAAAAGACGTTGACAGGTAAAGTCGAAAAACGACAAATCGTCCGCCTCTACCAAAAAACAGAAGCTGGTTATCAATTGATTGCTCAAGACGTGGCGGATCAGCACGGGAACTATGTCTTGAAGATGCGTAAGGCATTGACGAACGGCTCGTACAAACTCAACATCTATACAGCGAAGGATCATCTCGATCAATCGCGTTACTTCATCACGAAGTAACATGTCACACGGATGTCTGCACATGCAGACATCCGTTTTTATTTGGCTAGATATGTGCGTTGTGAGAGCAGAAACCGTTTAATGCGTTCATAGATGGTTGCTTGCTCGACTGTTAATTGGTTCGTCACGTGCGACATGTAGAGTCGTGACGTAACGGTAAACACATCGTCCGTAATGAAGGGTAGCCCCATCTCGCGACAGACGGAGACAGGAACGAAGCTGAAATACCGTTGCTGACGTAAGGCGAGTTGCAGCGAGACGTCATCAATATAGTGCGTGGTATCGGCATAAATGTTCAGTTCCGCCATCTTCAATTGGATGAAGCGGTTGTAATCCTTATTGTGAGAGGGAAATAAAAAGGCAGTCTCCGTTGCGTCCGCATAGAGCGCCGTGATCGCTTCTTTCTCTGAATAGGAAGCAGGATAGGTGATGACAATCTCCTCTTCCACGATCGGTTCGCTCGTAATGAGCGGATGCTTGAGTTCCATGAAGCTGATCGAGAAATGGAATTCTTGATGGAGCAGGCCACTTAAAATGTCGCGATTCGAGAGGATGTCCGAGTTGAACAAAGGCGCAGTCTGCGGCAAGAGAAATTCCCGTAGGATTAATTGGATGAAGCGACCGTGCGAACTGGCAAGACTGAGTGGTGTTTCGGTAGAGGCATCATTTCGCGCCATGCGTTCCTGGACCCGTGTCAGCTCGTGTTCGATTTTTTCGACTGATTGCAGCAGAAGTCGTCCATTGTCGGTCAAGCTGATCGTTCTGCCTTTTCGATGAAACAACGTCGTGTTCAATTCACGTTCTAGTTTTTTGATCGTCGCACTGAGGGCGGGGTTGGCTGATGAATAATCGTTCGGCAGCACGCGTCACGTTCAATTCCTCCGCGACGTGACGAAAATAATTCAAATGTAAGAGTTCCATGATATCCTCCTAACATAACCTATAGGTTATTAAAATATATAAATATATATATTTCTGTTTATGATGAAACCAGTATATCGTAAATACCAGAGGTGATAGATATGAAAATCGGAATTTACGGAGCAGGATCACTAGGAACCATCATGGGAGCTTATTTGAGTCAACAGTATGCGGGTGTCGATCTGATCGATACGAATCGCGCACATATCGAAGCGCTAAACACAACAGGCGCGCATGTCATTGGACCAGATTTGACGCAAGCCGTCCATGCGATGCATCCGGATGACATCACGGAGATGTACGATATCGTATTGTTGCTGACGAAACAGGTCTACAATGAACCGGTCCTGGCGAAAGTCCGGACGATCTTGAAGGAAGACGGTATTCTCGTCTCCTTACAAAACGGTGTACCAGAAGAATTCATTCAACAACAGATTCCACGCGAACGTATCATTGCGGGATCCGTCGAGTTCGGAGCGACATACGTCGGACCAGGTGAGTCACGTCTGACATCGGATTACGAGCACTTCAAGACGTATGCGATGCAAATCGGTGAACTGGACGGCAAGAAGACGGACCGAATCATTCACTTGAAGGAAATCCTTGATCACATCGGTGGGACGGAAATCTCTGATAATCTACCGGGAACGAAATGGTCAAAACTCGTCATCAATAGTACGTTTAGTGGGTTATCCGCTGCGTGTAACGGTACGTATGGCGACGTTCTCGATCATCCGGTCTTGTTACGGGCAGCGATCCATACGATGCAGGAAGTCGTTGAAGTCGGTCACGCCCACGGCATCATATTCGCACCGATGAGTACGTTTGAGCCGGCAGCTTACGCAACACTAGACGCTATCGATGAAAAACTGAGCACCGTGCCACAATTGATGCACGGGTCGCGTGACTTAGAAGCAAGCATGTTGCAGGACTTACAAAAAGGGCAACCGACCGAAATTCGTTTCATCAATGGGATCGTCACGATGTATGGCAACACATACGATATCAAAACACCATTCAACTCACTCATTCAAGAAATCGTCGAAGAAGCGCAAGCAGCGAAGACGGTTCCAAATTTTGAAACAAGTGTCGCACGCTTTGCCGCATTGTTAAACGCATGAAGGAGGGATTCAGATGAGACAGGAAGATGTAAAAAATATCGTCGCGACACCGATCAATGCACCGGTCTTTCCGGCGGTCGATATCTTCTTTCGGAATCGGGAATACTTGAACATCATCTATGAGACGGACATCGAAGCCTTACAAGCAGTCGTTCCGGAACCGCTCGAGGTGCTGAGTAATCAGATCAAGTTTGAGATCATCAACATGCCGGATAGCACGGGTCTTGGGAGTTATCTCGAGTGCGGGCAAGTCATTCCGGTTCGGTATCAAGGAGAGGTCGGTGAGTTTTACCTCTCGATGTATGTCAACAATCAGCCGGCGATCGCCTCTGGTCGTGAAGTGGCTGCTTTTCCGAAGAAGTATGGCTCACCCCGGCTTTATCTCGATAATGATGTACTCGTTGGAACGCTTGACTACCATTCACTCCGTGTCGCCCAAGCGACGATGGGATACAAGTATATTCCGATGGCAGTTGAAGAAGCACAATCAATCATCGGTGCGCCGCAATTCATGCTCAAACAACATCGCGGTTATCAAGGCGAGTTGATTATCTCCGAACTGACGCGGAGTCAAATCACGGATCTTGAGATTAAAGAAGCATATCGTGGACCGGCGCGACTTCAGTTATTCGAACATGTCATGGCACCACTCGCTGACTTCCCTGTTCGGAAGATCGTCGATGCCCAGCATATCATCGCTGATCTTCGACTTGGTGGACCTGCGAAACTGTATGATTATTTAACGGATTAACGACTCTCTAACATCAACGACCTCCAAAATGGATGGTCGTTTTGTTTTACCCCAAAAACTGGCATACTGAATTGAGAGGGGGAAACGACCATGCGACAAGTTATTGTGTTACCGTATCAATCAGAATGGGCGAGTGAATACGCACGAGAAGCGGGACAATTACGAGACGTGTTTGGGGCACGTCTACATAGCATTCATCATATGGGAAGTACATCAGTTCCGGGACTCGCAGCAAAACCGATCATCGATATCCTACCCGTCGTCGATACGCTCGAGGGGATCGAGCAGTTCGACGCACAGATGAAAGCGCTCGGTTACGAGGCGAAGGGTGAATTCGGGATGCCGGGACGCCGCTATTATCGAAAAGGCGGCGACGAACGGACGCATCACATCCATCTCTATGCGGTGGGAAATCCAGAAATCAAGCGTCATCTCGTCTTCAGGGACTACTTACGTACCCATCCAGAAGAAGCTGCTGCTTATGGGGCATTAAAACAACAGTTAGCGACAACAAATCCGCTTGATATCGAAGCCTATATCAATGGTAAGGATGCGTTCGTCAAGGAGCTCGAACAACGTGCGATCGATTGGGGAAAAGCACATGACTGACTGGGAACATGCCCTCGTTCGTCATGTCAGTATTGGTGTAAAGACGTCGAAAGCGCTGTTTGAAAAGATTGAAGCACAGGACTGGAACGCGCGACCAATTCCCGGGAAACGGACCGTCGGTGAAGTCGCTGTCCATCTCGCTGTGTTACTCGAAGCCGATTTGATGATCGCAGACGGGGCGACGGCTGAAGCGATGCAGTCGTTTTATGCGACACCGGTTCCGCGCGATCAGTTATCAGAGCGAATCGATCATGCGTTTTCTGTCTATCAAGAAAAAGTCACGACCGGATTTTCGACGCGTCCGACGTACTGGGGGGTTACCGACTCGATGAATGGCTGGGCAATTGAAGCAGCCGTGCATCTCTATCATCATCGATCCCAGTTATTTGATTACTTGAACATCCTTGGGTACGAGCTAGAGATCTCGTTATTTGAATGAATGGAAGTAGGGATAGTGTATGGAATATATCGTTGAAACATCAGCCGGTCGCTTTGATACCCGGCTGACTGGAAGTGGGGACGTCACATTCGTCCTCGATCACGGAATGATGTCGAATCGACACCAGTGGGGCTGGTTACGGACTGAATTGTTAAAACGGGGACGGGTCTTTGAATATTCGCGTCTCGGGTACGGTCGTTCGAGTCGTGGCAAAAGTAAACGACTTTTTTCGCATCAAGCAGATGAGCTCGCGGACGTCTTACGGATGCTTCGTGTCGAAGGACCATATGTCTTCATCGGTCACTCGCTCGGAGCCTATATCTCGCTTGCAAGTGGACGCCTATTTGCAGACGAGACGCGTGGCATCGTCTTGCTCGATCCGTCGCATCCGGATGTCGATGCGGCATTACCGAACTGGTACGAACGAACACAAGAGGAGTGGAATCGATTCCTCTATTTCCTTAGTCACGTCCGACCGATCGCCTGGATGATTCCTGACCGTCTAGGAAAAAAGATGTTCAGTGTCTTACCGGAAGCCGATCAATTACCAATGTGGCGGCATTTTGCGGCGCCTGGACATTGGCGGGGAACACTCGACGAGTGGCAATCGGTCGAAGAGAACAATCAGCTGATTCTTTCGTTGCTCGAAGACGTGACACAGCCGGTCCTCGTCCTGTCCGCTTCGAACTGGGCAGGTGGTATGCCGGAAAGTTGGTTGAACCCGGCATTGACCGAACAAATCAATGTGGCTCACGCTGCGTTCGCCGACAGTTTACCGAACGGGATGTATCATGTGATTGCGGATACGAATCATTATACGATCGCTGGCTTTTCGCATGAGGCAGCAGAGCGGATCACCGATTTGATCGGGACGACATGGGATTTACCGATTCAAACTCAGCGGTAAGGTTGCGCATTTTTCTCTCGAATCGTTTTCCTGGGACAAGCATCGCGCTGCTTTACTTCGTTGCAGGGTCGCTCCTGCTTGTTTTCCCTAAGAAGCGATTCCGAGCTTACAAAACGTTTCTTTTCTCGTGCTTCGGAACACTGACGGAGCTGACTCTAAAGTCAGTTTCTACAAAGATAGGGGTGGCAGAATAATCCCCTATCTCATAACAAAAAGAATGACGCGTCACACGCCACTCCTACAGGAACAAGCGCATTATGCGCTGTCAGAGACAAACAAGACCCGCTTTCTTGCTTGAATGAAGCAGGAAAACTGGCTTGTGTCTCGCCTAAGGAAAGGGCGTGAAAAGACGCGTCATTCTCTTTTGGAGTTAGCCCCGTCTATTCCTTGAGTCGACGCTTGTCGGCTTTTTTTAATGAAATAAATCGAAATCATTCCGATTGACGTCAGGTAAAAAGTCGGTTACTCTATAAAACGTAATGATTACGTTTTAGGAGATGAATGATGATGCAACCGATATCGATCACGGTTTTATCCGGTTACTTAGGATCCGGTAAAACGACACTATTGAACCATTTACTACATAATCGCGAAGGACGCCGCCTCGCGATCATCGTCAACGACATGAGTGAGGTCAACATTGACGCGGCATTGATTGAGCAAGGCGGATTCTCGCGGACGGAAGAGTCGTTCGTCACACTCTCGAACGGCTGCATTTGCTGCACGTTACGCGATGATTTATTGCTTGAAGTCAAACGCCTCGTCGACCAAGGAGATATTGACGGTATCGTCATCGAGTCGAGTGGTATTTCGGAACCGATTCCGGTCGCCCAGACTTTCACGTACGAAGATCCGGACAGTGCAATCGACTTATCACAAGTCACGAAAATCAACGCGATGGTCACGGTCATCGATGGATACCGTTTCCTAAAGGACTTTGAGTCTGGTGAATCGTTGATTGAGCGGAAACAGGCCGTCGATGAGACAGACGTGCGCGAAGTCGTCGATCTACTCGTCGATCAAGTTGAGTTTGCAGACATCATCGTCTTAAATAAAGTCGATCGCCTGACACCGGAAGAACGCCATACCGTTATCGGTTATCTAAAGGCATTAAATCCAGTTGCTCGTTTGATCGAGACAACATATGCTCAAGTCGATCCGGCAGAGATTTTAGACGTTGATCTATTTGATTTTGAACAAGCGGCAGCAAGTGCCGGCTGGATCCGTGAGTTGAATGCGGAAGAACATATTCCGGAAACGGAAGAGTACGGGATCAGCTCGTTCGTCTACAAGCGCGACGTGCCGTTCCACCCGGAGCGCTTGCTTGCCTTGATCGAAGACTGGCCGCAAGAAGTCGTCCGGGCGAAAGGCTTCTTGTTCCTCGCAACCCGTCCTGAGATGGCACTGTTGTTCCACCAAGCAGGATATGCGTCGAACATGGAATACGCTGGTCGTTTTGCATCAGACGAAGATCGACGGACCGAGCTCGTCTTAATCGGAATCGGACTGGAGCAAGAGAAGCTCGAAGCATTATTCGATGCGTGTCTCGTCCAAGCAGATGAAACGGACTGGGCGTCACTGAATGATCCAATTCCTGGTCGCGAGATGTACGAAGAAAACTTTCTATAAGAGGTAAATCTTTCGAGAAACCGTATCTGCGGTTTCTCTTTTTTGTTATATTTTCATAGTAAATGGGGAAAGAATACTAGTGAAGGTATGTTAATTGAAGGAGGAAGGTCTGTGCGCAACCGGATTTTACAATTCGCACTCGTATTTTTAGTCGCCGGGGGCATCATTTGGGGACTATATCAACTCGGCTATTTATTTTATGTCTTAACGATTTCAGCGACAGTCGTGCCGCTCGCCGTCATCATGATCATTTTCATTGAAAACCGGACAGCGGAATCAACGATCGCTTGGTTTCTCGTCCTGATCTTCCTACCGATTCTCGGTGTCGTGATTTGGTTGATGTTCGGTCGGAATCCACGGCGTCGTCGCCGGAATCGTCGTTCGCATGACGAACGAAAATTGCTCAAACAAGCAATTCGTCCAGTCCGGTCGCTTGCCGTCAGTGAGTTGCCACCGAATCACTTGAAGCTTGCGAACACGATTCGCAACTTCGGTGGTGGCGGGGTGGACGTTCATACATCAAGTGAGATTCTGACGAACGGGGAAAAGACGTTCCCGGCGATTCTTGACGCGATTCGTCAAGCGCAGCATCACGTCCACATCCAGTATTACATCTATCGGAATGATGAGACAGGCAAGGCGATCCGGGAAGCATTGATTGAGCGACTCGAAGCCGGTGTGACGGTCCGGTTCATGTATGACGGACTTGGAAGCTATATGCTCGGTGAGAACTTCTTGCGTCCGCTACGCGACGCTGGAGCACATATCGCAGCCTATGATCCGATCTCAAGTCCTTTGTTCATCTTCACAGCGAACTTCCGCAATCACCGGAAAATCGTCGTCGTTGATGGAAAAGTCGGCTTCACCGGTGGTTTGAACGTCGGGGATGAGTACGACGGTAAGAGTAAGAAGTTCGGCTTTTGGCGCGATACGCATTTACGGCTCGAAGGACGCGCCGTCAAGGAATTACAAGCGACGTTCCTCGACGACTGGATCTATGCCCAAATCGAATCGGGTGACACATGGGAGACGTTTGCGGGTGACGAGACGATCCATCAGTACTTCCCGAAACATGACGTGGCGTCAGACGGAGCGATTCAAATCGTCACGAGCGGACCGACTTCGAAGGATCCCGCGATTCGTAATGCCTTGATTGCCGCAATCATCGCAGCACAACGCTCCATCTGGATTGCGACACCGTATTTGATTCCGGACAATGAGACGATGACCTTGCTTCGGCTCGCAGCACGTGCCGGGCTCGACGTCCGCATCCTGACACCGGGGAAAGGCGATAGTTTTACGTCTTATTACGGTACCCGTTCCTACTTCGGACCACTCTTGAAGGACGGCGTCAAAATTTATACGTACAACCGTCACTTCATCCATGCGAAGTTGTTTCTCGTCGACGGGAAGATCGGTGCCGTCGGAACGGCAAACATGGACATTCGCAGTTTTGTTCTCAATTATGAACTGATGGCGTTCCTGTACGACACGGAAAGCACCGAGCAGCTCGAGCGTGACTTCATCGCTGATTTTGACGTTTCGATTCAGTTATCATCGAATGATTACGTCAAACGACCGCTCCGCTTCCGGATTTTTGAGTCACTCTCACGTTTGATTTCACCCTTATTATGACCGAGTGTCCCGCATCGATTTTCAGGTGCGGGACATTTTTGGGTTGATTCTTCCTTGAAGTGGGAACATGAACTCTTATACACTAGATGTGTAATCGGTTGCACACTACTTAGCCTGGAAGGAAGTGAAAGGGGCGTAAGTCCCGAACCCGTATGCGAACAATTGATGAATCCCATTTCTACACGCGCGACATGAAACCACAAGCACGACCAGACGCCATCATCCAAGGAGATGTCTACCGTTTCACGGTCTTAACGAGTCGGATGATCCGGCTCGAGTACGCGGCGGATGGACAGTTCGAGGATCGACCGACCCAAACGGTCTTCAATCGTGATTTCCCGGTACCTGCTTACCGCATCGTCGAAAACGAGGAAGAATTGCAAATCATCACCGAGCACGTCCATCTGCATTATACGAAGGGACCGTTCGCTGCGAACACATTCTATATCGATGTCTTAGGGAACTTCAGTACCTACTACAGCCGCTATACGTTCGGCGGACCGCTCCGGACGTTAAAAGGAACGGCACGGACGCTTGACCATGCGGACGGCGTCATCCCACTCGAAGAAGGAATTGTCTCCCGACAAGGTTACGCAGCGATCGACGACTCGAACGCGTTCGTCCTGACGGAAGACCACTTCGTTGAACCGCGACGCTCCGGTACGCATGACATCTATTACTTCGGATACGGTCACGACTACAAACAGGCACTGCGTGACTTCTACCACCTGACAGGACCGACACCGATGTTACCACGTCAGGTACTCGGCAACTGGTGGAGTCGCTACTGGCGTTATAGTGAGAAGGAATACAAGGATTTGATGACGCGCTTCAAGACAGAAGACATTCCATTCTCGGTCAGTGTCATCGATATGGACTGGCACGTCACCGATATCCCGGAACGCTACGGAAGTGGCTGGACGGGCTATACGTGGAACCGTGATCTATTCCCGGATCCACGTGGATTCTTGCAATGGTTGAAGGATGACGACCGGATGGTCACGCTCAACTTGCACCCGGCGGACGGTGTGCGTGGGTTTGAAGAAGCATACGAGGCGATGGCGGTCGCGATGGGCGTCGATCCCGAATCGGATGTCCGAATCCCATTCGATTTCTCGGACCGGACGTTCATCGAGAACTACTTCACGAAGCTGCATCATCCGCACGAGGCAGATGGCGTTGACTTCTGGTGGATCGACTGGCAACAGGGTGCGAACTCGAAGATGAAGGGGCTTGATCCACTTTGGATGCTCAATCATTACCACGCACTTGATATCGCCCGCGATGGCAATCGACCACTGATCTTCTCACGTTACGCGGGACCCGGAAGTCATCGTTATCCGGTTGGTTTCTCGGGCGATACGATCATCTCGTGGGCATCGCTCCAATTCCAGCCGTATTTCACGGCGACGGCGTCAAACATTGGCTACGGATGGTGGAGCCATGATATTGGGGGACACCAGCGTGGGGAAAAGGATGACGAGTTATCGACGCGTTGGCTTCAGTATGGCGTCTTCAGTCCAATCATGCGCCTGCACAGTACGATGAGCATCTTTAACGGGAAAGAACCATGGCGTTATTCGACCGATGCGGCGAACGTCATGAAGAAGTACCTGCAGCTCCGGCACCAGCTCGTACCGTATATCTACACGATGAATGCCCGCAATCACTTTGACGGTTTGCCACTCGTCTCACCGATGTATTATGAACATCCGGAAGACGATCAAGCGTATAACGTCCCGAACCAGTTCTACTTCGGAACAGAACTGATTGTCGCACCGATGGTCACACCAATGCATCGGAAACTGCACATGACGGCGACAACCGCTTGGTTGCCGGAAGGCGAATGGTTCGATTTCTTCAACGGGCATCGATACCGTGGCGGCAAACAAATCCGTCTGTTCCGTTATCTCGAAGACCAAGGTGTACTCGCAAAAGCCGGTGCGATCGTGCCACTCGGTCGTCATCTCGAACAGTCGAATGCCCTGCATAATCCAGAGGATCTCGAAGTCGTCGTCTTCCCGGGAGCATCGAACCGCTTTACGTTGTTTGAAGATGACAGTACAGGTGTCGCGCACCGCGATGGTGTCAACGTCGAGACGACGTTTGCGCTCGACTGGGAAGCACGTGAGCTGACGATCGCGGCACCAACCGGACACCGTGACTTGCTACCTGAAAACCGCTCGATTACATTGATCTTACGTGGAGTCCGTGAAGGATACGTTCAGCGCGACGGAGAGAGTGTCACCGGCGTCTATGATCATGCGACGCAGTCCCTTCGTGTCGAACTCGGTGAAGTGACGGATACGATCACGTTGTCACTCCAAGTCGAGATCTCGACGAACGAGAACAAGATGGACCGGTTGTATGCATTCCTCGACCAAGCGGAAATCAGCTATGACCTGAAAGATCGTTTGTACCGTCTATTGTCACAAAAACTCGACCCGGTCAACATGATGCACCAATTGCAAGCACTCGAACTCGAGAAGGATCTCGTCGACTGTCTGCTTGAGTTGATGTTGTCTTAAACGATTGGATAGGCATGCGAAAAAGCCAGTATTCGTCATCCGAATGGACGAGGAATACTGGCTTTTTGATTGAGGTCAGAACTTTTCGTCTACCTCTTCATCCATCCAAGATAGTAAGTCTTCTGCATCGAGATCGTCACCTTTACTGAGGATCAAGGTCGTGACGTCATCTCGTTTCTGTTCTAATAACTCCGGGTTGTTCGTCAAGACTTCCATGAGGTAATACGCATACGAGTCAAGGAAATCAGGCTGATCGTTTCGTTCGATCAGTGTCATGAACGCTTCGATCAGTTCTTCCTGTTCTTCATCGAGAATCATCCAGTGGGAGTAGGCGAGGAGTTTTTCATTCTCGTCATCTCCACGGAGAATGTCCTTGATTTCAGGTAACGTCAGAAATACGACATCTGGCATGACGACTTCCGGAACATCGCTACTCAGCTTCGTTAACCATTCGTCATAGGTCGTTGCGACAAAATGTGTTTCTGCGACAGAAATATCGAGGCACCAGACAGTTGGCTCGGCAGTTTCCGAGAAATGGAAGTACCAAAAATAGCTACCTTCGCCTTCCGCGAACATCATGACGTTTCCTTCGACGTCCCATTCCCGGAGGATCGACAATTCGTCTAGATACCGTTCGAATGTCAATGACGACATGGAGCGGAGTGGGAGATGCAATCCAGTTTCTTCGTCCGACCATGTATTCTCAAACTCGACCATCACGGCCATGGCTTCCGGAGCACCGCCGTTTTGTTCCTGGATTTGTTCGAGGTAACGGACGGGGAGTGAACCGTTGACGGCTTGCTCGATTCGTTTAATGTCTGTTTCTTTGACTGAAATCATCGTTTCTTCCTGTAATTCTTCATCCCAAAATGGCATCGTATGACCTTCCTTGCTATGTAATATGTAGACCTTGATTATACGCGAAGCTGATGGAAAATGTTTCAAAAAAAGACCCTTTCCGTTATGGAAGGGTCTATTGTGTCATTTACGACGCAATTTTTTCGCTTTTTGTTTCATGTCGTTGTACGTAATCATCGGGCTATCGTCCATCGTCAAGCGCAGATGGTTCGGTTCGCCTTTGTTCGTGATGCCGGAGCAATAGAGGATGTCGGCATACTGCTCAAACAGTTCCTCATATGCCGGCAGGTGGTGCATCAGGCGACCAGGCGACCCCCAGCCACAGAGGACGACGCCATTTTTCGCTTTGACCTCAGCAAGTGTCTTCGCGACGAACTCGTAGTTCGTCTCATCGAAGCTCGCTTGCGCGAACGGCAGATCCTCGCTGACGAGCAGGTCCGGCATCAAACTGATGATGTCATATTGTTTGACGGGGTCACTGACATACTTCTTCATCAAATTGTACGCACGTTGTGTCGTCGTTCCAGAGAGAAAGGCATCCGTCGTCCGAGGTGTGTAGATTAAAGCGGCGACGTGCGTACCTTCTGCGATGTCGTCAAAGATGTAGCTGCGTAAATAGCGTTTCGTCTTGTCTCGATCAAACGTCGTTTGGACGCGGATCGACGATTCCTCAATCAAGAGTTCGGAAGAATCGGCTGGTGTCATGGGTGGTGCCTCCTTTTAATTGGTCAAACGTGAGCTGATGCGAAGGAAGAATGCGAGTGTCTTCTTCTTGAGGTCGGGGTCGTTCGCATCGATCGCCTCGACATGTTGTTGGTAACGATCATATTGGGCGAGCACGTCAGAGACATATTGTTCACTGCGATTGTATTCAAACAGTGCTGTCGCGAGCGTGTCTCGGTCGGATGTCTCTGCGACATCGTGTTGTTTCAGGTATTTTGCCGCCGTGTGGGCGCTGTCGACGAGACTCGTCGGATCGGCTTTCCCGTCGCCGTCCGCGTCCACTCCAAGACCACCATATTTCTTGATGGCTTCCGGGTCTGTCACGTCGATGCCGTCATGCTCGATGTCTCCGAGCGACGTGCCACCTTCGTATCCCCAACCGACCCATGTTTTCGGCATGAATTGGAACGGACCGATGGCGCCAACGGACGATTGCATCGCTGACGAGTTCGAGAAGATCGTCTCGACGCGATGAATGGAGGCGAGTAGCTTCCAGTCGATGCCGTAACGTGCCGCGGCTTGTTCGTAGATGTCGATGTTCTCGGCAGGTACGCCATGCTGTCCATAATACGTACGATACATTTCATTTTGAACACGTTCCCGATTTTGCCAGTAGATAAAGCTACTGACGATGAGGGCGAACAGTACGAACAAGATGCTGATTCGAAAAACTTTTCGCATATTGTTCTCTCCTCTGTATAGGATTCCACTGAATGGTATCATATTTTAGTAGGGTCTAATAGCACTTTCTGTGACGGGAGTGTGGAATCAAAAAAGGAGTCGAAGTCATGTATCTCTTCGTAAATGGTTTTTTACTCGGATTGCTCGTCGTCCTTTCGATCATCGCAGCGGTCCGTCCGGTCGATTTGACGATCGTTCACCGCAAGGAATTCTACCCCTCGATGGTCCAGTCGAGCGGGATTTTATGTCTGTTGCTCGTCGGTGGCACGCTGATTAGCGGTACGCTGTTGCCGGAAATCGGGTTGACGTTTTTTGTCCCAAGTGGTCCTGTCTGGTACGCGACGATCGGACTGATCGTCTTGCTTTGCATCGTCTTGCTTTTGACGGCGACCGTTCCAGCATTTCGCAAACGTTTGCTACCGCTCTATCAAAGTGAGGCGGAACGACTGATTCTGCCGCGAACGAAAGAGGAACGGACCGGGTTCCAAATGGTCGCACTGATGGCAGGGGTGACGGAAGAATTGATCTATCGCGGGTTTCTCTTTCATGCGCTCGGATTATTTTTACCGTTTTCAGACGTCAGCTTCGTCTGGATCGGTGCCATCCTGTTCGGGGTCGCCCATCGTTATCAAGGGTGGTTCGCGATTCTCGTCACGGGGCTGATTGGGGCGGGGTTCGGCTACTTATACCTAGCACTTGAGACGCTCTGGCCACTGATCATCATCCATGTCTTGATTGATCTCGTTGCCGTCTACATCTACAAGGACGATGTTAATTCCTGACATCGTCAAAAAGCGTTGAATTTGGTAGACTAAATGTCAAGCGAAGTCATCGTTTAAATTGGTCAAGTTGACGGTTGCAGAACAGGTCAAATGACAAGTAGAATGAGAAGGTAAACGCTTACACATCAAAAGGAGATGGATGAAACCATGCGAACGATCACTTCCACTGGCGAGCGAAAGAAGACGAGTTGGACATTGAATATCGGCAATCAGCCACATTTGATGATGGGTGGTGTGACAGAACAAACGCTTGATGCCGAGCAACGTGTTGTCTACGACGAATTTTTGATTCCGACGACGGACACTTTGATTCATCGGTTCAAAGCCCGCTTCCCGAACCATCTCTGCGAGAACGGGTATGATGTGTATGGCGCTGCCGCTTTTGACGAACAGGTCGTCGAACTGATTTCGAATTGGTTCATCGAGCTGGTCACCGTCTTAACAGCGATGCAGCGGACGAAAGGCATTCAGCATGTCCAGATTGAAGGCGGTGTCGCAAAACGGACCGACTTCTTACCGACCGTGCGTCGGACATGCCGGGCACTGGAGTCAACGATTAATATTTATTGAAACACCAGTCACGTGTTCAGAGGGGACGTCCATTAGGGCGTCCTCTCTTTTTTTGATCAACGAATCGAAAGAGTCAGATGTCATGAGGATAACGTGCACTTTTTTGTTCATCTCGAATCGTTTTCCTGGGACAAGCATCGAGCCGCTTTACTTCGTTGCAGGGTCGCTCCTGTTTGTTTTTCCCTAGGAAGCGATTTCGAGTGAACAAATCGCGTTTCTTTCTTCCAGATAGAAACGAAGTCGAAAGACTCGCGGAGTCGGACATGATTGTCCGACTCTTTTTCATTTTCTGGATATATTCAGGGAAAAACAGGTTGACGACAGACTGTATGGCATGTACCATACAGTTAACAGATGTACTATTGTCTTAATACAATGGTGATAATGAAGGAGGAAAGTCTAGTGCTTGAAGTGAAGGGGCTACAAAAACGATATGGACGAAAAAAGCAGGTCTTACGTGACGTGACGTTCTCTGTCGGTCTAAACGAAGTGACGTGTCTGATCGGCTTGAACGGGGAGGGGAAGTCGACGATTTTAAAAGCAATTCTCGGTCTGATTCCGGTAGATGCCGGGACGGTGACGGTCGACGGCAAAACATCGCGCGACCAGATCGCGTTCGTGCCTGATCTCCAGACGATGCCGAGCTACATGACGATCGGACAAGCGCTCGCGTATATGGCGGATCATTATCCAGACTGGAATCAAGAGACAGCAGAACGATTGCTGCAGACGTTCCAGCTGTTTACGACGGATAAAATGGCGAACTTATCAAAAGGGAATAAGGCGAAGTTTAATCTCGTCTTAGGATTCGCCCTCGATCGACCGTACATATTACTCGACGAACCGCTCGCGGGAATCGATCTCTTCATGAAGGAACAGATCGCTTGGATTTTCTCAAGTGAGTTCATGGAAGGACGGAGCATCCTGATGACGACTCACGAAATTGCTGAGGTCGAGCAGGTGATTGACCGAGTGTTATTCTTACGGGACGGGAAGATCGTCGAAGTCAAAGAGACGGATGAGTTACGTGGCCGTCATCATCAATCGGTCCAAGACCGGATGCGGGAGGTATATCAAGGATGAAACGCTGGTTGTTATTAACAAATGAAGAACTGAAACGGAGTACGAAACTACTGGTGTTCTTGATTTCAGGATTGATCGTCGCGGAAATCGCGTCACTGCTCTATCAGATTTACGATTATCAAAGCACGATCGAGAAAACGATGCGTATCGATCAGATTTCAGAAATGGACGCAATTGCACAAGTAGGTGGTGCGTTGACATTCGCACAGGCAACGGATTTTTACGATTCAATCATTGTTTTAGCGATGGGGATGATTCTCTTGTTCGCGTTCTGGATTTGGTATCGCGACTGGATGGGCGAGACGAAGTACATTTACAGATTGCTATTGTTACCTGGTTCACGCCGGGCGATTATTGCATCAAAACTGACGGCCGTTCTTCTCGTCGTCGCTAGTCTGATCGGAATTCAGTGGGTGTTGTTGTTGCTTAGTCGTAATCTTTACTTATGGCTATTGCCAGATGCTCAACAGGTCACAGCCAGCATCAACGAATACTCCTTCTACATGAAGTTGTTCTATACGATGTACCCAACTGACATTTTATTCATTTTACTAATGACATTCATCGTCATCTCGTTCGTCTTCATGACAGTATTACTTGAGCGTTCGTTTCGAAGAGGAAAAGCGTTCTTGCTCGTCGGATTACACGGGGTTGCGCTGATTGGCGGTTATATCGTTTTAGGCGTAGCCTTGTCAGCTATTTCGAGCAACCTGAGTCAGCTGCATATGCAATTTTATTTCGGATACGTCGTGCTCTTAACGTTATATGTGTCATACAAAAATCTGCGGTTAGTCCAGACGCGCCTATCCGTATAAAGGAGAAATCTCATGAAACGATATCGTCAACTTTTGATCTATGGATTGATCATTCTCATGACAATCGGGAGCTACATCGGCTATACGCTATCGATCCAAGGCGCAGACTTGTCGCTCGAGACCGTCAGTGGAAAACCTTCGCAAGTAGAAAATTTTAATCTACGTCTTCAGACGAAAGGCATGCGTTCGACGGTTTATGATGTCGATGCTAAGGGAGCCATTGAAAAACAGTCAAACTCTTACGTCGGACAACTTTTCCGTGAAGATAGCATGACGGATTTACCAGACAAATATTATGAGTTCACGACACAAATGGAAACAAATGTCAGTGGGAGTGGGCAATCGGAATATGCGATTCAGATTAAACACAATAAACTGCAATTTAAGATGTTTACGTTCAAGACAGAGAAAATGTTCGAGAAGACATTTCAGTATGATACAAAACTTGAGACAGGGAGGGACTTACAAGCCAGTGTCGTCGATAAACAGGCGATGAAGGTTTATATCCAACTCGATCGAGTCGATCAGCCAAAGGAAACAAAACTACTTGTGCTCGATTTAACAAGCGACCGGGTCGAAGAGATCGTTCTTCAAAAACCAGTAGCGCCTAAAAACGCTCGTCAATTTTTAGCGATTCATCAAAATGAGGTCGTCTACACGGAACAACCGTCTGACAGCGATGAAGAGAACACAAAACTATCTTATTTTCTCGATGACGGGAAGGTCGTTCGGTCCATCAAGGAGTTAAATCAGCAACAAATCGGTTATACCCCCTATGCGAACGGTCGTTATCTAATTGGCTTCCGCCTGCCGGAAGGAGAGACGAAACGAATCGAATGGTCGATGTTCGACTTGGAAACGAAACGATTATCCGAGCATAGCGTAAGCAGTCCGCTTGTTTTGAAAAAGATCGATTGGTTGGATTCGACGGACGAGATGCAGCTCTATCTCTCATCAGAGACGAACGCTGGATTCCAAGTGTCCGTGATCGATCTGAAGAATGAACAACTGATGTATCAAGGTGAAATCAAGGATGCGAATCATAAAAAAGGAACACATATCTATGATTTTGCGATTCAATGAAATGGAGACGTCATACCGAAACCGGATGACGTCTTTTTGAAAGGACAGAATGATATGAAACTAGAAATCGAACAGTTATCAAAAATCTATCCGAATCGAAAACAGGCGTTGCAGGAGATCACGTTGACGCTAGAAGCCGGAGTGTATGCCTTGTTCGGTGAAAATGGAGCAGGGAAGACGACGTTGATGAAGATTCTCGCTGGACTGTTACGTCCATCGCAAGGGGTGATTCGAGTCGACGGTCACGTCGTCTCACCACTAGAAGAAACGTACCGCGAACGAATCGGGTATTTGCCGCAGGAGACACCGCTTTACGGTGATTTCACGGCAACACAGTTTTTAACGTACTTGGCAACGGTCAAGGGCGTTCCTAAATCCGACATCACCTCTCGCGTTGAACAAGCCTTGATCGATGTGAATTTGCTAGAACAAAAAAATCAGAAACTACGCCGCTTCTCAGGTGGAATGAAGCGACGGATCGGTATCGCGCAACTACTGTTGAACGACCCGGACTTTCTGATCATCGATGAACCGACGGCAGGGCTTGATCTAAAAGAACGGATTCATTTTCGGAACGTCATCGCGACGATTGCGCGAAAACGAATCGTCTTACTGTCGACACATATCGTCTCGGACGTCGGGTCGATCGCAAAGGAAATCATCCTGATGCAGCAAGGGAAGATCATCCGCCAAGCTAATCCTTATACCTTGCTCGATGAGATCGCGACCTCGATCTGGTCCGTCGATGTATCGGACGAGACATTACTCGTCTTGCAGGAGACGTACCAAATGGGTGCGATTCACCAAACGCGGTCTGGTAAAAAACGCGTCCGGATCATCTCATCCGATCGACCGCATCCAGATGCGGTTCAGGAAGAGCCGCAACTAGAAGATTTATACCTTTATCACTTAGATGAACGGATGCGTGGCGCGTGATGTCGATGTTACGATTCGAATCATATAAATTATATAAATCGCTAATCGTCTGGTTGCTGTTGATCGGGACGGGAATCTTTTTCTTACCGACATTAGTGGAACCGATTGATCATGTCGTCAAGTCCCGCTATTCTTCGTTCGAAGGACCAGCAACGAAAGACGTCTTTAAGATGATTGAGACAGATAGCAATATCATCAATGATCCAGATACACGAATGTTAGAAGACGACATATTTTACAAGAATGAAATCTATGCTCAAATCTTACATATGGAAGAAGCGCAAATTCAACGGCAGCAACGCCTCGACGTTTTAAAAAGCGATACGTTCGAGCAAAAGCTCGTCAATCGTATCAACGTCGCATCGATTGGCTATCACGATCCGGCGGAAATCGTAGCGACGTTCGTCAATCAATCCGGACTCCTGTTCCCGTTGATCGGACTCCTACTCGTGACGATCAGTTATACACGTGAACGCATGACCGGAGTCGAACAGTACCAGTTGACGTCGCGGAATGGACGACATCTCTTATTACGTGCGAAATGGATGGCTGCCGTTATGTACGTGACGATCATCCACGTATTAACGTATCTTGCGACGATCTTAGTCGTCCGTTATCAACTCGGACCGATCGATTGGTCGGCACCGATGCAAGCGATGGATGGACTAGCTGCAGCGCCGTATCCATTATCGATTGGTGGATATGTACTGTCTACGTTCATTTATCAGGAACTTGCCTTTGTGACGCTAGCGACAGCTATTTTATGTGCCTCGTTATTCGCGAAGCAGTATAGTCACGCCTTCGTTTACGTGACGATTTTGATCGGCTTACCATTGACGTATGGTTACGTCATTCCGGACGTTTTCTTCCCGGACTTCGTGCAAGTGCTGATCTTCTTTTTCCCAAGCCGCGGCGTGCTGACGCGTGAACTGTTTCAGACAGACATACCGTTCGTCTTACCGATTTTTGTGATGCTCGTTTGGATGGCGCTGATCGTCACCCTTTACGTATTCATGATGCGATCTGTCAAAAGGAGGGAGCTGACATGAGTCGCGAGTTATTGAAGGTGGAATGGCAAAAGGTAAAGCAACAAAAGATGGTCTGGGTTCTCCTGTGCTTTGTGTTTATCGTCGGTCTGATTTTTTCGTTTAGTCGGATGGGCTTACCTGGGACGGAACGAACGAATGCACCGTTTGAAGGAAAATTGACGAAGGACTTCGTAGAACAGGCAAGAGAAGGAAAAAAGCGTGTAACAAAGGATGGGATTACGAAAGCAGAACAGGACGAATACGGGATATATTTGCAGGTTCTGAAGGCGAATGGACGGCATCAGTCGCAATCGCAACGTGTCGACGAATTGCGTCAAGAAGCGCGCTCTGCGACATCTGACATCAAAAAACGAAAACTCGAACAAGAAGCGTCGTTGCTTGCGAAAATTGATTATCAACACGTTGGCAACTACCGGACGCTTGATCAATTCATCGTATTTCTCGGTGTCGGAGGATTTGCGTTGTTGGCGATCGTCTTGACGTTAGTAACCGCGACGAGTTACTCGCGCGAAGCGCAGACCGGGATGTTGCAACTGCTCTATAGTTCAAAGCATGGTCGCAAAGACGTCCTGACGGCAAAATTAACACTCTCGATCCTGCTCGTCACTGGCATCATCCTCGTTTACAATATCGTGCAGTGGCTCTTATTTTTCCGTCAGTCGAGCGGCTGGGAGTTACCGATTCAGTTTAACTATCATGATTCTCCATATCCGTTGACATTCGGGCAACTGTATCTGCTCGCTATTTTGATGCAGTGGCTGGTCGGCATCTCATTAGTCATGACGTTCACGTTTTTCTCATTACTCGTCCGACATGTCCTCGCTGTTCTGATACTCGCATCGATCTGGCTGATTAGTCCGTTCGTGCTCGAGAAGTTCGTCGGAGGCATCATGGCTAGCGAAACGATTCGGTCACTTCTCCTCCTGACACAAGGACAATCATTGATGGTGTTCGTATTGTTTAAGGATTACCTTGCTATATCGGTGTTTGGGCAACCCATTACTTTACCAGTAGTCGTCATCGCCAGTAGCATCGCGACGATCCTCTTGTTCGGCTGGGGTTGTTACAAGCTGGTCTCTCGCCAGTCCGCCTAAAAAACGCTTCGCACCGGAAAAGTTGTCCGGTGCGAAGCGTCTTTTTTGCGTTTTGACTAGGAATCGATGTGTCCTAAGGCGAAAGCATCAAGACGTGAAGTTTTTCTCTGCCGCTTTACAGGCACGCAATAAGGCATCCTTGAAGAAACGATCTTCCTGCGAAGCGAGTTGTTGTGTCGCTTCTTCGTCTCCGCGCAGTGAGCGGGCGAGCATCTGGATGACCTTGACCCAGCGGCGGACGTGATCGAGTTGTGGGCGACCCATCGCGACGTATACCGTAAACCAATCGTTTTGATCGCGACGGATCATCCGCTGGAACAATGATTTCGCGAGATCGACTTCTTCGGTCGTCGGGAGTTCGTTCGTCTCGAAATAAAGACGTAACGCTGCGACAGCAGTCGCATATGCTGCTTTGACGTCTTCCGACGGTTGGTGTTTGCCGTAATCAGATGTCGACAGATGAAGTAAGGCGGGTTTCTTTTCGACACCCGTGATCCAAGCGGAGATCGTCTTATTGCCTTTATAGGCTTGACGGTTCGCGACCGGGAGCTTCGCCGTGACATTACCGACTTTCCCGATCAAGGTCACTTTATTGTTGCGATCTTGGATTTCAGTCACTTTCATCTCGACCGTATCCCCCATTTCATGGGGAATGGCTTTCGGCTGAAGCTTTTCTCCTGCCGAGAGTGGCGAGCGCTTGCGGATCATCCGCAGTGCTTCCTGTTCAATCCGGTCGTCAAGCGACCAGAGATGCTCTGGTGGAACGTTACGGAACCGGCGACGTCGAACCTTGATGTACTGGTCAAGCGCGTCAGCAGCTTGCTCCCGCGTCGATTCGCCACGTGCGACGGGGCCGATGATGTCTCGGAGCGTAATGGATTCGAGACGTTCCATGATGCCTTCGAACGGGATGAGTTCCATTACGTAGAGACTACAGACGACGAGTTCGCATTCGCGAGGAGTGAGTGGGCGTTTGGCCATAAATTGACTTCCTTTCAGCTGGTTGATGTTTCTAGTATACCAAAAAAAAGCCATCGTCACGTAATCCCGTGACGATGGTCTGAAAAAGCTTACAAGACGAATGCCGATTCCGAACTGTTTTGCAATTCAGCGGACGCGAGACGTGTGACACCGTTCATGAACGGGTCATGGGCGACGAACAAGTCACCGATTGCTTTGATCTCAGCCACGGTCGCATTCTCCTTCGCACCAGCGATCCGTAAGCGATACGGCTTTTTCGTCACCGTATCGAACGTCAGGACGATCGTATGTTCCATCAATGGTCACTCCTTTCGTGAAATGTAGAGGATGGGTCATGCCTTCAGTAAAGCGTAGTCACGGCTGATTTCCGTCAGCGCGTAACGTCCGTCGAGTAAGCTGCCGATCGATTGCCCGATCGAAGCGACGACGTCTGCTGGAAGATTCGAACGTAAGCCGTTGTAGCGGCGGCGAGCGACGACGGCATCACCGTTCGCTGTCACCTTGTCCTTACGCTCGAAGACGATGACGAGACTCGTCTTGATCTCTTCTGCTTGTGTCATGTGTATCACCTCCTTCGCCCTTATTGACAGGGGAAGAGACCGGATTGTTCGAAAGGAATGAAAAAAACATGGTCTGGTTACGTTTTTTACGAAAAGTCTCGTTTCTACGGATGCGGACGCTCGGATATGCATCGTTGATCTTCGTCTTCGGTGTCGCGGGCATCATGTATGCTCTTGAGCCGGAGACGTTCGGGTCCTACTTCCGCGCCGTCTACTGGACGATGACGACCGTCGTCACGGTCGGATACGGTGACTTCTTCCCGAACTCGGATACCGGTCGGATTCTGACGATCTTCGTGTTCATCTTCGGGATCGGGATCGTCGGTGGATTGATCTCAAAACTGGTCGACGGTGTCCAGTTGATTCGTAATCAAAAGGAAAGAGGGTTGTTACAAGTGAAGGAAACAGGACATACGGTCGTCTTCGGTTACAGTCGGCGTTCGAAGCACGTCATCGAATCATTGCTTGAACATACGGATGTCGTCCTCGTCGACGACCTAGAGCGAGAGCCATTCAGTCATCCCCGATTCCATTACGTCTGTGGTGATCCGGCACTGACGTCGACGCTCGAGCGAGCTCACATCGAAAAGGCGGTCCGCGCGATCGTCCTTGCGGATCATTCGATTCCGCCAGTCCATGCTGACGGACGAACACTGTTGATCGCTTCAAGCATCGAACGGGCGAATCCGAACATTTACACGATCGTCGAGATGATGCTCGAAGAACACCTCGACAGCTTTGAACAGGTCAAGGTTGATGAGGTATTGCTCGGTGACGAGACGATTGCCCGGATGGCGATCCTCGCGTCCCATCATCCTGGCGTAACGAAAGTCGTGACGAACTTATTGACGAAGGATGGTGAGGGAATGTTCTCGATTCCGACACGACCGGAATGGGCGACATACCGCGATGCGTTTCACGCCTTGCTGGAAGAAGGAGTGACGATTCTATCCGACGGGAAGCGGCTGGATTTGAACCAACGTCTCGACGAAACGATTCCGAAAAATGGAACGCTGATCGTCTTATGTTCGGAGGAAACCGCCCAACGAATCGGAGCAATTTAGGTCGGGCATGATTCAACTAATCTTTTTTCGGGTATAGTAAACAAATTTACTAGACGGAGGAAAAGGATTATGACACAACCACAACCAGAATGGATCCAAGAATTATTTGAGACGGTCGATCAAGGCGAAATTAAAAATGCACCGAAATTACTCTATATGGCATTGACTCTTGAACCAAGTTATTTTACAAAAGCAGTTAGTCGTTTTAATCAACGATTGGAAGTCGAACCATTAACGGACGTTTCGGAACTACTGACGGTGTATCGTCAATTCTTCCTCTCAGCTAATCCATCTGAGGAATACTGGTCACTTGCTTGGAACGAACTCATCCAGACCCTACAACATATGATCGATCGACCAGAAGCGCAGCAATTACTTAAAGAACATGTTGATTTACTCGACTGGTGGTCAAGTGAATCCTTACTGTCACTCCCGAGCTGGTTGACGATTTTAGATGTCGCAGAACGGATTGACGCGCTCGATCAATTTAGCAGTTATCTTCCAGATATCTTCGAGAGCTATGCGCTCGAGACAGCAAAGGATGAACCGTTCGCTCGTCTTGCCTGGTACGCACTCGCAAGCAATCAACAAGAGTTGCTTGCCCCGTACAGAGACCGGATTGAAGCCGGTTCATCGAAGGAAATTCAGTCTCTTCGTCAAGCGGATCTCGTCGATCAAATTGAAACGACACGGGTCGTTATGTTAAAGTCGAAAGATAACGAGCCGATTGAATTAACATTTGATCGAAAATGGACATTATAAATTATCGAAGAAAAAATGACACCTAGAAGCCGCACGAATCCAATCCAAGGGGTGTAGGGATGATTCACGTCAATTTACCGAGTGGTGACTATGTCGTGTTAGTAGAAATAAATCGTGAAGTGCTGCTGTGTCATTCGATTGAAGAAGCGGAACAAGCACAACGTGACCGGTATGAACTGGTCGGACGGATGAGCGAACGCTTGCCGGCAGAAGTGATTGGACCCTCGATTGCGGACTTCGTCCGCTTTTCGACTGGGTTCATCGGCGAAGAAGTAACGTGGCATGAAGAAGAGGAAGCGTTCTTTTGCCAACAGTTCGAGACGTTCGACGGTTCCCCGTTAGGTGAAGATTTGACGGGTATCGATGCAACGCGTTGGCGTGCGGTCCTTGCACGCTATTATGCTTACGTGACGATCGGAAAGATCATTCCTTTTGAAGTCAGCGAAGAACCGGACGGTACGGTTCCGCTTTAGTCCAAACGATTCTTCGGTCGGCGCGTAAACAGAGAAGGGCAGGGTTCCCATGAAAAAGCAACTTGCACTACTCACGCTAGCGACAATCGTCGCCATGCCAACGTCTGCTTTCGCGCAGTCTCAATACGTACAATACGACCCAACCTTTACAGAACAACAAAAACAAGAATGGTTGGCGAATCAAGGTCTGACCGAGATTCGTGCCTTGAAACAAAAAGGGTTCTCACTCGTCGAGCCCCTTGCGCACCTCGAAGAAAAGGATATCGACGCCGATTTGATTCCGATCACGGACGTCAAAAAAGCGACGGATTCTGCCCAATTCCAGCAAACGTACCTCGATCAGTCACGGATTCCGGCTTACTGGAAGTACAGCCGCGGGAAATCGGATGTTCGTGTTGCGATCATCGATGACGCGATTGATACGAAACACCGTGAGTTCAAGGATGTCATCTATAAAACGACGACGATTTCCGGGATTCGTAAACCAGATGATCATGGCACACATGTCGCGGGGATCGTCGGGGCGCGTGAAGACGGTCAAGGGATTGTCGGTGTCGCTTCTGGTGTCAAACTGATTGGAGCGGACGTCTTTGACGGAGAATATGCCGGGTCGATCGATATCGGCGACGGTATTTTGTATGCCATCGAGCAGGGAGCAGATGTCATAAATCTGTCGCTCGGACAATATGAATACGATCCGTATATGGAGTCCGCGATCAAAAAAGCAGAAGCGAAAAACATCCTCGTCGTCGGTGCAGCCGGAAACGACGGGAAGGGGAAAGTGCTTTTCCCAGGCTCGATGAGTCAAGTCGTTGCCGTTGGATCGGTCGGGACGCTTGGGCGTGCCTCGACGTTCTCGAACTACGGGAAAGGACTCAATATCATGGCGCCGGGTGAAGGGGTTTACTCTACGATCGTCGGGAACAAATACGGCTACTTGGACGGAACGTCGATGGCGACACCAGTCGTCAGCGGTGTACTGGCACTCGCGAAATCGAAGAATCCATTCGTCTCGAACACGACGATGCGCAGTAAGTTATATGCGGCAGCGACGAAAAAATCAGGCGATACGAAGTCGCATTATGGAACAGGTCGCTTGAACGCCGGGATTTTGGCGACACTGCCGGCACCGATCTCGAAGATCTCGTTGCCGTCAACGGTCAAGCCGAATCAACTGTTTTCATTCTATTTCGATGAGTACGCGAGTGCGAAGACGATGACACGTCTTTATAAGGACGGGAAGGTTGTCAAGACGTTCACTCAATCGAATTTAAAAAATGGACCGCATAAGTTTACGTATAAGTTGAAAGAGAAGGGGTCTTACAAGCTCGTCTTTACGACGACCGGCGGACGCCATACGCGGACGGTCGAACGACTCCTGACAGTGAAATAAAAAAAGCGCCTCCCACTTAGTGAGAAACGCTGTACGAGACCCGGAGATTACTTCGGGTCTTTTCCTTTTTTATAGACGGGCGTCGGAGGCGTTAATGCCTCTCCAGTCCACGTAATCATCGCTTCCATCTTGTATCCTGTGTCATCCTCATGGACGAACGACAGGCGACTGGAATCGATCAATTGGTATAAACCATAAGCGACCTGGTCAGCCCAAGAGCGTAACGTCATTGCTTCATCATACAACGGGATTTGCTCAGGGAAACGTTCATTCATAAGCAAGATATCGTGTTGATCGAAATGATAGCTACGTTTTGAGAGTGCATCGGGCGCCTTGACGTTGAACGGCTCGAACGCGTGGATGAGCTCCCCTTGACGATAGAAGGCGAAGATGCCGTTTCGCAGATGAAGTGCCTTGATCTCATCGATTTCGATCAGGAATGTCAACTTGCGAACCGTTCGCCGGTTCGTACCAGAGCGTCGTTTTTTCATGCTACATGCCCCCTTCTGAACTCTTGTACTATACCGTGAAATGAGGCAGAGACGCAACTTTTTCGTTTATAAAACGAGAATTGCCTCTTGCAGGAAAGTGACATCTACGCTACACTCATAAGCAGTGACTATGTTGGTTCGGACAATCGCGGGGCATTTCGGTGCTTTGAGGAAAGTCCATGCTCGCACAGCCTGCGATGGCTGTAGTGATCGTGCTACACAAAAAGATAAGTGTAGGCAGCGTCAAGCTGACGGCAGAAGGAACGCCTAAGTCTTCGGATAGGGCCGAAACTTCTTGAAGGTGCCACAGTGACGGAGCTTCATGGGAAACCATGAAGGTGGAACGAGGTAAACCCCACGAGCGAGAAACCCAAATTTGGTAGGGGAATTTCCGGAGCGGAACTGAACGCGAAGGAGAGCGTATGCAAATACGGAGATAGATGATTGTCGCCTGCGTGTGAGGGTCAAACCGTTTGGAACACTAAGGAACAGAACATGGCTTACAGGACCACATAGGCTGTTATTTTTAAGTTGAACGAGAGTCCAGGTCCACCCTGGGCTCTTTTTTTATTGCAATGAAACGATTCAGTGGAAGAAATAATAAAGGAGTGAACGCGATATGGCAAAACGCTTAGTCATCGCGACAGCGGCGATGGGAATCGAAGCGCTCGTCGCAAAAGAAGTCCGTGCGTTAGGATATGAATGTACGGTCGAGGACGGAAAGGTCTACATCGATTGTGAGATGGAGGACATTCCTCGTTTGAACATGTGGCTTCGGACAGCGGACCGGATCAAACTCGTCGTTGCCGAGTTCCGCGCGACGACATTCGAAAAATTGTTCGATCAAGTCAAGGCACTACCGTGGCACGAATTGATGCCGTGGGATGCGAACTTCATCGTCAACGGTCGTTCGGTCAAGTCGAAGCTGTTCTCGATCCGTGACTGTCAGAAGATCACCGAGAAAGCGATCGTCTCGCACATGCAAGAACAGTACAACAAAGGGACGGAATGGTTACCGAAGACAGGTGCGAGCTATCCGATTGAAGTTGCTTTGTTAAAAGACATCGCAACATTAACGATCGATACGTCTGGCGATGCGTTGCACAAACGTGGCTACCGTGAGTTCCACTCAGCAGCCCCACTCAAAGAAACGATGGCAGCAGCGATGCTGATGCTGACGAACTGGAAGCCGGACATGCCGCTCTACGACGTCTTCACTGGTTCAGGTACGCTTGCAATCGAAGCAGCGATGATCGGGCGTAATATCGCACCAGGGATCAACCGGGAGTTCGTCTCGCAGGAATGGAAATGCATTCCGAAGAAGGCGTGGTTCGATGCAATCAACGAAGCGAACGAAAAAGCCGAATGGGACAAACCATTGAAGATTTACGCAAGCGATGTCGATCCAGAGATGGTCAAGCTCGCGAAAACGAACGCAGAACTCGCAGACGTCCGCGATGCAATCAACGTCATGCAACGCGACGCAGCAGACTTCAAACCGAAGGAAGACTTCGGTGTCATCATCGGGAACCCGCCGTACGGGGAACGTTTGGAAGACGCACGTGAAGTCCATCAGTTGTACCGCAAGATTGGTACGGCGTATAAAGAATTCCCATACTACAGCGTCTATATGATCACGTCGTATGTTGAGTTCGAAAAAGCGTACGGTCGCCCAGCGACGAAACGCCGGAAGCTGTACAATGGGAACATCGAAGTTCAGTTCTATCAATATTATGGTTTGCGTCGGAAACGTCCGCAGGCTTAAGCCATTTCTAGCACTTACAGAAAACCCATTGCACACTTTTTGCACACTTGATGTGAAAAGCGGGAATTTCCTCACGAACCGCTCTGTTGAGCGGTTTTTTTGCGTTTCAAAAGCTGTTCGAATTGCGTCGCCGTATCCGATTGTAAAGTGTGCAATACGTGAGCGTACGTATCCATCGTCAACGTCGCATCGGCATCATGGAGACGCTCACGGCTGCCATTGTCGGGGACGATGAAGCCTACCGGCAATCACCCGCTGTCATTGGTATCGAGTGATTACACAGCGGAGGGCGCAAGAATTAGTCCCGTCTGTCGCATGCACTGAGCGGTACGCAGAAGGGGCTGAATGAGTTCTTTGATGTTGAAAGTTAGCTGGCGAGTATCCTCGAGATATATCATTGTCGGCTAAGCAACGCGTCAACTGCCATTACAAGACGGTTCCGGTCGTAAATAAGAACATCTTAGGTTTGACGCTAGAAGAGAAAAAGACTCTTCGACAGGATGTCATTAATCAATTTGATTAAGGACGTGGACGTTGCTTTTTAGTTCGGTCGAGTTCGGACTTTAAATAATGTTTCTCCGGGAAACAATAGTAATCCGTGCGCTCGCCTTCTTGAGATGAGGATTTTTCATACAGTACCCCAACTGTTTTATCACATTTTTCGCAATACCAATCTTCCATAAGCGGTCGTTTATTTCCTATTTTCTTAGGCATTCGAATTCCTCCTCTCTAATTTTTCTGCGTCGAGTATAAGCAGTTGACTAAGAGATATCAAGCATTTTATCTCTTTACCGGAATAGGCTGATAAAAATTGCCAAGTAAAATCAAGAATCTCATCGCTTCTCACGTCTCTATTGTCGAAAAGACCGCAAACAAGCTGTCTTTTTTGTTGACCAAAAGTAAGGAATAACCGGGCTTGGATTACCCGATTCCCGTAAAGGCATCGAGCACAGCAACATCGAGTGATCTCGGCATCTTCTTCAACCCGATCGAAGACGCAATCAACCTCGGAGCTTATGAAGCGTGTGCGCTTGAGGCGGTGGGCATCACGAAGGCGAAAGTCTTCTGAGCTGATCCGACACCTGGTAGTACCTCGGTGCTCGTCGTCTAAAAGGAAAGAATGCTGACGCTCGAAAAGATTACCGAAGCCGAGGTAAGGTAAGTGCGAAAGTGGCATTAATCGCGAACGACATCGTGCTTGTCCCGAACCCGTTGTCGATTTCGATTGAAGCGGACGCTAATTTTAATGCCGTCGAGGTCGTGTTAGAACAACCACTGCAAGATTACTTAGCCATCCTCGCATTCAGCGTGGAGAGCATCCGATATGTGCAACTGTTCAACCTCTTGATTGAACAGCCGACGGGCAGATGGACGCGCTCGCATGAGATTGCGATTGATTCGGGATTTGTACTGATTGGTGATGATGTTGCGTTTCGTGAGGAGGAACTAGCCGAGGAACTCTTTTTCGGTCAACAGGACGTCCATTTGTTTCGAGCGGGTATCATGACCGATTCTGGATATGGAGACGGCATCTATCATCTGAAAGTAAAGAAAAATCGAGATAAACAAATCATTCGGAGTAAGAATCAATTTCATGGAGTAGCAATCGAAAGACCGGTCAAAGGAATGCTCCTTCGACCGGTCTTTTTGAGGTATGTAGTTATTTGATATTGTCGATGGCGTTGCCGTCTTGATCGACTTGAGTAGAAAGTCCTGTCCAGCCACGACCTTTTGTCTCTAGCCAGCTGGTGAATTCGACGAGAAATTCCTCGTGTGGTACATGGCCACCATCTTTTTTGACGACGACGTACCCATCAAGCTTTACATATGACTCCTTCAGCGATTCCATTCGTAATCTCCTCCTAAGCAGCGGATGCGAAAGTAAGAGTATAGCGCTCGAAACACTCATTTACAAATGATATCCATTTGTCTTTCTAGTTTAACAAATGATCCGCTCGACATAAGATCGTCACCTTCACACCATCAGCGACAGAAAAGCCATTCATTCGTGTGCCATCATTCATGCGAAGCGGTGTCGTTTGGACGATGTCCTGGAAGAAAAATAGGTCACTTCGTAAATGACGGAGAAGCTGACGGACATGATCGTACGTTATCGCTTGACCACTCAATTCCGTCAATCGATCGGCTAGCGCAGGATACGTCGACGTCGTGTTCGTGATGATAACGAAGAGTGTCAAGAAACCGTTCGGATTCAGTAAGATAGTTTGATTTTTCCACTCGACGAAGGTTCCCTCTGAACTGCTTCGTAAGACCACTTCTTGACCGTCAGCTTGATATTCCTGAAACGAACGTTCATTGATCAATGTCTCCGTTCCGTCTTGGAGTTTTCGATAGTAAAGACGATCGAACAGGTGCTCATCTTCAACGAGTAATTCGTTTCGGTATTTGTTGAGTCGTGCCGCTTCATCCGGATGCTCCTCGTGTTCTCGGTATTCGAGTTCAGCAAGTGATTCGCGAGCCAGGTAGATGCTGCAGTTGACGACGAACATATGCGTCAGCGTCGTCTGGATGTCGCTCAAAGTAGCGTCAACCGTACCGTCGAGCGCTCGGCTGAAGTGACGTATCGCTTCCGCATACTGGCGTTTGACATAAAGAATATAGCCGAGACGGTAATTCGCAAGTGGGTGGTTCGGACGAAGGCGGATTGCCAACTTCAATGCTCGACGCGCTGCGCTATAATCCGGCGTCTCCGAAAATTTCGAGTACTCCGCTTGGCGGACATACAGATTCGTTAGTTCGTCTTCCAATTGTCTTCTTTCATCTCGATCCGTCGTTTCCCGAATGGCGCGCTGGAGTTCTTGCGCTCGTGCATAACTCGTTATCATTCCGGTCATCCTTTCTGTCTCTTTTCTTTCATCATAGGGCGGACCAACGTGTGTGACAAGCTGTCACAGCGGTGTTGCTACTCTATAGGTATCAACATTAAAGGAGTCGATGTGAGATGAAAAACGAAACCAAATGGATCCGATATGGCATTTTAAGTGGGGAAGTCATCAAAGAACCAACATGGTCAGCTTGTGTACAAGATGTCGTGCAACGAGCGGGTCAACAAGAAGCGACAGATGAAGAGATTCTCGATTGGATCGAAGAAGCAAAACATCGCTATGCACCACTTGACGATCATGGGATGGAAGCATTGTTTGATCCAAGAAGACAGGCGTTACCCTATCATCTGTTTGACGGGTATGTCCGAGGCATCGTTCGTATGATGAACGAACTTGGGATTTTGACAAGTTCCTGTTGTGACGGTCACGGTAAACGAGCTGCTCGGGTTTATACGCAGGATCTGCTGACGAACCAGCAACGATATCTGCTTCGTTTAGCGGCAGATACGGTTCCAGGGTTGACTGTGTCCTTACAGAGTCGGTGGATTCAACTTGAAGTGAGAGACCAACGTTCGCTGTTGCTGGATTTAGCGGAAGTCTTATACCGCATCAAACAAGACGCGTCGATGATACAAGAGCTGGAGTTGCAACGCTTCAGAAAGCGTCTGCTAAAATGGCTCGCTATTCCTGGACAAAGCAGAAGGGAGCAGATGATTCGCAGTCGCGTACAACAGGCAGTCCGCCGATTTGCTGACGATTCTGTTATCGATGAAAAAGGGAACCTGCTCGTGACCTACCATCAAGGGGAAGGACCGGTCATTTTATTATCGGCACATCTCGATACCGTCGAACGTATCGATTCGTACCGGACGCTGTTTCAGGAAGGAACAATCTTAACGAGTTCAAACGGGATTCTTGGGGCAGATGATCGAGCGGGAATCGCTGCGATTCTTGAACTCATGGAACGCATCCCAGCGACTGACTTCCGCGGAACGATCAAGCTCGCTTTTTCAGTCGAAGAAGAGATTGGTTGTCGCGGTGCGGAAGCGATGGACGCGTCCTTTTTAAAGGACGTTGACGCAGCAATCGTCTTTGATCGCTGCGGTACACGCGACATCGTTACGGGCTGTTATGGCGAGTTTGATTTTTGTAAGGAGGCTTTTGGCTCATGTTTTGAGCAAGCCGGTCTGTTGAGTGATATGCCAGATTGGCGAACGACACGGTACGGGGGGAGCAGTGATGCGAAACTATTCGCGTTACGAGCTATTCCGTCCGTTAACCTATCCGTCGGTTATCTGCATGAGCATACGGATTTTGAACAGGTTGATTTTGCGGCGACGCTCGAAACCGTACGTTTGGTCGAAACATTACTCCATCATCGATTGCTCGAGCGCTATTTCGCTGAGCGGACAGAAAATCCACCTCCAGGCGGATATACCGATTAATGGATTCCAAATATAGTAAAAAGGAGAGGTGAGAGGAGACGATTCGATGTGGATCATACTGGGTTTAATAGCGATTGGTTTTACTGCACTGAATATCATCTTTTATTTGATCGGTAAGGAGTATCGTTTTCTGATGGTGCTCGGACTAAGTTTTACGGCACTGACGCTGTGCGCGGAATACCGACTTGTCGCAGAATTCGTGGCGCGGGAGGACTGGGCAGCGTTACAAGACGTCGTACCGGGCATGGAGCGGGCACTGTGGGTATTGACGTTCATCTCGATCGGATTAAATGTATTGCCGCTACTGTTAGACTACCGAAAAAATCGATCGCGTTGACGAACCGAAGAGGAGCTGAATCCTGATGAGCTATACATTTTCACCGCTGACGCAACGACAGGCGGAACAGATTGCCTACGAGTGGCAATATGACGGGGCGTTTGCATTTTATGATATGCCGAATGACGAAGAAGATTTAGCAGAATTTCTCGATCCAGCAAAGCGGACGGAACATTATTTTGCTGTGTTGGATCGGGAAGAATTGATTGGTTATTATGTATTCGAACCAAGCGCAGACGTTGTTGACGTCGGTCTCGGCATGCGACCGGACTTAACGGGACGAGGAAATGGTACGGCATTTTTAGAAGCCGGTCTTGCGTTCGTTAGGGACCAGTATACACCTAAACACATTGAATTAGCTGTCGCGACATTCAACGAGCGGGCGATTCGCTTGTATACGAAAAGTGGCTTCCTTCCAGTCGAACGGTTCCAACAGACGACGAACGGTGGAAGCTATGAATTTTTGAAAATGCGTTTATCGATAGGAGTGATATCATGACAATCGAACAACGATTATTCGAGGCAGCGACGAATTTGATCAATAGCAGATATCCGAATGGATGGGGTGGGGCAGCAGCGATGGCGACCGATGACGGTCAAATCTTGACGAGCGTGGCGCCAGAAGTATTGAACGCTTCGACCGAGTTATGCATAGAAACCGGAGCGATTCTTGAGGCACACAAACTCAATTGCCGCATCACGCATACGATGTGTGTCGTTCGGGATGACGAACAAGCATCTTTTAAAATTTTGACGCCGTGTGGAGTCTGTCAGGAACGATTGAATTATTTTGGACCGGACGTCCTAGCGGCAGTGACGAACTCTGAACAAACCATTCTGTTTAAATCACTCCAAGAGCTTCAACCCTATCATTGGTCACACGCTTATTCGACTGAAACGTAAATGATAAGAGGAAACGTATGTAATGAGAAGGAGATGATGTCATGGCACGCTGTACGAATTGTCAGTATAAGTTCAACACAAAAGAAGTACTCGCTGTCAGTGTTGCGATACATGGGAAAGGCAAGACGTGCCCGAACTGTGGCGTGAAACAATACATGTCCCGAAAGTCACAATTTTATCTCTCACTCGGGAATATCAGTCTCTTGTTCGTCCTGTTCTTGCCGTTTCTGATCCGGTTGAGCGACCGGGAAGAATCCATGAGGTAAGATGTCGTTTACCTTCAATTTCATGAAACTTTTTCCTGATTCCACCAGTAGATAAGGAAGAAGGAGATGATCAGATGGTACGTTGTACGAATTGCCAATACAAGTTCAAAACGAAAGAAGTGCTTGCTGTCGGATTTGCGAAACATGGTAAAGCGTGTCCGAACTGCGGCGTAAAGCAATACATTTCAAAAGACTCGCAACATTACTTATCGCTCGGATACGTCAGTCTCTTGTTCGTCTTGATCCTACCGTTCGTCATCAAACTGAGCGACAAAGAAGAGACGATCTGGTAAAGCATTACGCGCATGCCTGAAAACGACAGGGTGCGCGTTTTGTCTTATACTCGGGGCAAAGGAGCTGGGAAACATGCAAACCGTATACGATGCAACCGTACAAAACGCAGCAGGCGAGACTGTTTCATTAGGTGACTATGCGGGGCGTGTCCTCGTGATCGTCAACACGGCAAGCAAATGTGGGCTCGTCAAACAACTTGGCGAACTACAGGCATTGTACAATAAATATGACGAGCAAGGAGTCACGGTGCTTGGCTTTCCGTGCGATCAATTCAATCAGCAGGAGTTCGCGAGTCAGGAAGAGACGATGCAGTTCTGTCAGCTGAACTATGGCGTGACGTTTCCGATGTTTCAGAAAATCGACGTCAATGGACCAAATGAACATCCGCTTTATACATTCCTAAAACGCGAACGCTCCGGTCTGCTGTCGTCAAAGATTAAATGGAACTATACGAAGTTTTTAATCGATCGCCAAGGACGTGTCGTACAGCGGTTCAGTCCGGTCGATTCCGTCCAGTTGGTTGAAAAAACCTTATCTTTGTATCTATAATCCAAGTAACCGTCCGGCGCGAGTCGTTGGGCGGGACGAACGAATACCCTACCTTTGGCGAGGTAGGGCTTTTTTTATGTCATTCAACGATGAACGAATCAAAGGAATGCTTGACAATCGCATCGCTGCGCTTATGCCCGAGATCGGTCAGAACCGGTGGACGGGGGGACAAGACATGAAAATCCTGCTCGAACGCCCGAAGCCAGTAATGAACCCAGTCTTTTGTAGGATCGAGATTCATCATTTCACGTGCGAACGTCAGCAGCTTTGAATCGGTCAGCGTCAGAAGTGGAATCGGGTTGATCTCGACATCTTCTTTTAGTTCATAGAGGTCCGGTGAACGAAGCAGAATCGCATCCGCCTCGAAGGTCAATCGGAAGTAATTACAGCTGTAGTCGCCGACGATGACCATCGTCTCCTCCGTATGCCCGCGAAAATGAAAGATCAATCGGTTACCATTTGCGACATCCATCAAGAACTGATCGAGTCCGATATGATAATCTTCGCGAAATTGTAGTTTCTCAAGCGTGATGTCTTGCATGATTTAGCCTCCAGTCCGAGTTTGTCGTTGTTCTGTCAAAACAGTTTGGCGCGCTGCTAGGCGAGACGAACCGATCAATAAGGCGATTCCGAGTAATAATAACGAGATTCCGAACCAAGCCGTACCACTTAATTCTTCACCGAGGACGAACACACCAAGCAAGGCGGCAGTCAGCGGCTCACCGAGCGAGAGCGTGACGGCAGTCGACGATGGTACGTTCGATAGTCCTTTCGCGAATAACCAGTAAGCGATTCCGGTCGCAACGACGCCGAGATGGAGGATGATTCCGGCACCACGTGACGTGAACAACCAGGAGAGATCGAATAAGAAGAGCAGAGGTGACAACAGTAAGGCGCTCGTCGTGAAAATGACGGCAACGACTGACAGCGGTGCGTGTGTCTTGACGAGGTTTCGACTGACGAACGTATACCCGGCAAACGATAGTCCGGCACCGAGTGCAAGGACGATTCCGATTGGATCAATCGCAACCGTTCCTTGATTGTTCAATAGCAACAGACAGCCGGTGATCGATAGTCCGGTCGATGCCCACCATAGCAGCGCTGGACGTTTCTTTAGGAACAGCCACTCGATACACCCGGAAAAGATTGGTGCGCTACCGATTGCGACGACGGTACCGACGGCGACACCGGTCATCAATACAGCGGAGAAGAACAGCGGTTGGTAAGCCGCCATGCTGACGGCAGCGAGTAAAATCGTCCGCAACGGCCAGTCGCGTAACGTGAGTGTTCCTTTGAAGAGAACGAGACAGAGTAAGAATAGTCCGCCGACGGCAAGGCGTACGGCACCAATTGCGATCGGATGTGCATCTTCTGGCGCAAAGGCTTGCGAAGTCCCCGTCGTGCCCCAAAAGATTGCAGCAAGTAATATGAGCAACATCGATGATGATTTAGACATGGGTCACCTCTTCGAGTGCAATTTTTTAAAATGATATTAGAACGAGAATACCACAGAACGAGTAGGAAGGAATACACCAAATAATTGAAAAAATGGTATGGTATATAGGGTGAAGTCGTATCATTCACGAATACGAAAATGATAAGGATGGGACCCATGAAAGAAATGAACCAAATCGAAGCGGTACTTGACGTCTTATCACAAAAAAACAATCACGGGTCGACCTTCATTCAGCGGCGATACGATACAGGAGTCGCTCAATTCAATTTAAATGATCCGGTGACGGAACAGGCGATTCAGTCATTTGAAAAACAGTTCAAACTAACGTTACCAAGTGAATATAAGACATTCCTTCGTTTACATGATGGAGCGGAGTTGTTCATGATTCAAGGTCTCGGTATCGAACTCTATCCACTTGATAAAGTCATTGAAATGACAATCCAAGCTAAAGAGGACGACCTGATCCATGAAGACTATGATCACTTCTTGATGATTGGCGAAATAAACGAAGGATATGTCTTGATTCAGACGGAAGATGCGAAAACAGATGAGACACCGTATATGCACTGGATGTTTCATGAGTTATCGACAGAGGAGACTGACCCGATTGGACAGAACTTCGGCACGTTCCTCGAGTATGCGATCATTGCGCAAGGGGATATGTTCTGGGAGTTCAAGGACTTCTCGATTGCAACAAATGATTATTATGTAGAGAATCACAATTCTGAAGAGGAAGTGAACAAACCACGACCCATTCGCTTCGTCGACTCGGTTCGCGTTGAAATCGAGTATCCGATGGCGAAGAAAAATGCTTGTTTCTCAGTTAAGATTTTCGAGGGAAAACAAGAACAAGAACGCCTTGGCTCAAGCTACGACTCAGATTCGCGCTTTGAGAAAGTTGTGCAATCGGTACGGGAATATCTAATGGCAGAGCGATTCCAGTATGCGTCGATCATGGTCTTTCAAACGGAACACCGATTTTGGCAGAATGAGGACGAGACGGGTGATCCCTTGATCCGCAACCATAATCCGCAACGTCAAGGACTACGATTCGATGGATATCGTGCCTTTGTCGAGGAGCCGCCACGCCCACTTCCAGGATGGGAATGATACAATAAGTGTTCGAATTCGATGATCGGTACTGTCGAAACTCGAATTGATTGTATAAACAAATCTTTCAAAAAAGAATTGACAACGAACTGGATGAATCTGTATGCTAATCAAAATTACATAATCAAGGCGATGACGAGAAGAGTAGGAAGAAATTGACGGTGCCAAGCGAGTCCGAGATGGTGAGAGCGGATGACCGGGTTTCTCTCTGAAAAAAGCCTCCGAGCTTCGTACGGATTCCGATATGGATGATGCTACGATGGGTTCTCCCATTATCGAGAGCATGTATGATTGTACATGTGAAGGTTCGTCTGGTGACAGGCGGACGAACAAAGGTGGTACCACGGGAAGCTGATTCTCGTCCTTTAGGCAACTAACGGGCGAAAATCAGCTTTTTGTCTACTACTGGAGGAATCATAATGCATTGGGCAGAACACACTGCAAGAACCATTATCGAACGTCAGCCAGATAAAGAGACATACGTCTGTGCTGCCGGGATCAGTCCATCGGGTCCCGTTCATATCGGCAATTTTCGGGAAGTCGTCACGACGTACTTCGTCGCGCGTGCACTGCAAGACCTCGGCAAAGAGGTCCGCTTCCTGTTTTCGTGGGACGATTACGATCGCTTCCGGAAAGTGCCTGCGGATGTCGATCAAGCATTTACTCGATATATCGGGATGCCTTATAGTGCCGTTCCGGCACCGGATCGATCCGACATGAGTTACGCGACGTACTTTGAACAGCAATTCGAAACCATGCTGGCAGCATTCGAGATCACACCAGGCTACCGTTATCAACACGAAGCCTATACGTCTGGCATTTATGCTGAACAAATCATCCACGCGTTTCGCCATCGTCACGCGATTTATGACATCTTGATCGACCATAAGACAGCGGCAGGATCCGATGCTGAGCGAGCAGCGTTTTACCCGGCGACCGTCTATTGTGCTGCTTGTGGAACCGACGCGACTACCATCGATTCGTTCGATGAAGCTGAAGCCACGTACCATTACAGCTGTCGATGTGGTCATATGGCAACGGTCGATATGCGGACGGAACACCGGATGAAATTGAATTGGAAAGTCGACTGGGCGATGCGCTGGGCGCATGAAGGCGTCGATTTCGAGCCGGGTGGAAAAGATCATTCAGCAGCAAACGGAAGTTACACGGTTTCGTCCCGGATTGCGCAAGAAATTTTCCAACAGCCGACACCGCTCTATCTCCCGTATGAATTCATTCGTCTAAAAGGGGAGTCGAAAAAAATGTCGAGTTCAAGCGGTGGTGTCTTGACTCCGCAAGATCTACTCGCCGTCTATCCACCGAGCATTCTTCTGTTCTTATTTGCGAAACATCGTCCGAATCACGCGTTTCATATCGGGCTAGATGAAGATGTGTTACGCAATTACAGTGAGTTCGAGCGATTTGTCGCACACTCATCGCGTCAATCCGAAGACATTCAGCAAAGTCTGCGTTGGAGTCATCGTGGAACTGCTCATCTCGTTTCGTTTACGCAGTTGACGATGATTGGTCCGATGGTTGGTTTTGACACTGATTTGATTGAAAATGTGTTTTGCGCGAGCGTTCCGCCTGAACAGATTGCACGTGCCCGTACTTTCGTTACGCAGTGGTGTCCGGAACGTGAACTTCAAATCAGTACTGTTCCGAATCGTGAACTACATGCGCAACTGACGGAAACGGAACAGGACTGGATCCGACAATTCGTCGCTGCTCTCCGAACGGATGAAGACGTCCTTGCTGCCTTCTACCGTTTGACACGGCAAGCTGAAAAAAAGGAAACACTTCGCCTGCAGAAACACTATGCGACGCTACTCTATCAACTGACGATCAATCAATCCTACGGACCACGCATCCCGTTACTCGTCGCGACGATTGGACGGGAGCGAATGTCTGCGTTACTGGACTTTGTGAATGAGGAAATTACAACAAGCAGGAAATCAAGGGACCAAGCCTGAAAAAGAAGGACAAAACCTTATTTTTATATATCGAAATTTTATTTCAAATTTAAATAAATAATATTGAATTAAAATTTCTTAATTGTATAATAAAGGGAGGGAAGAGAAAGGGTGAAGCAGATGTTAGATCAATTAGCAACGGAACGTCGGAATGAACAGACGATGCAACTCGATGAGATGACAGTCGAAGATGTCTTACGGGTGATGAACGCTGAGGATCAAACGGTCGCGACGGTCATTCGGGAACAAATTCCCGTCATCGCGGAAGTCGTCAAATACGTCATTGCGTCATTCAAAAACGGAGGACGCTTGATTTACATCGGTGCCGGTACGAGCGGGCGGCTCGGGATTCTCGATGCGGCAGAATGTGTGCCGACGTTCGGAGTTTCACCAGACATGGTCGTCGGATTGATTGCTGGTGGCGAACGCGCGTTAATCAAAGCGGTCGAGGGAGCAGAGGATAGTCGGACGCTTGCCGTCGATGATTTGAGAGCGCTCCAGTTAGAAGCACGTGATACGGTCATCGGGATCGCTGCAAGCGGTCGGACACCGTATGTCATTGGCGGGCTTGATTATGCGAAGGAAGTCGGAGCGGTGACAGCTGCGATTTCTTGTAATACGGATGCGGTCATCAGTGGGCACGCGCGCTATGCGATTGAAGTCGAAACGGGTCCGGAAGTCTTGACGGGGTCAACTCGATTAAAGGCTGGAACGGCGCAAAAGCTCGTCTTGAACATGATTTCGACGGCGGCGATGATCGGTGTCGGTAAGGTCTATCAAAATCTGATGGTCGACGTTCAGTCGACGAACGAAAAACTGGAGATCCGGGCGAAGCGGATGATCCGTGAGGCGACAGGAGTTGATGCCATAACGGCGGAGCGTGTCTTCGGGGAGGCACACGGGCACGTCAAGACGGCGATCGTCATGATTCTCGCAAATGTTCCGCATGCGGAAGCCATCGAACGATTACAGCAAGCAAACGGATTCGTCCGTGACGCACTCTAAGGGGGAAACACGATGAAGAAGGAAGAAGTGCTGGCACACGCGATACTCGAGCACGTCGGTGGAAAAGATAATCTCCGGCAGCTCGCGCACTGCATGACGCGGGTTCGCTTATCGTTAAAAGATCCAACGCAAGCAAATATCGACGCCTTAAAGCGGATTGATGGGGTCATGGGGGTCATCGATGACGAGACGTTACAGATTGTCGTTGGACCGGGAACAGTCAATCGGGTAGCCGATCACTTAAGTCGTGAAACAGGACTCGCGATCGGGGAAGAGTCCGTGGATCCGAATTTAACACCAGAAGAACGAGCAGCTGTCGAGCGGCAAAAAGTGAAAGCAAAACAACAATCACCGTTCAAGCGTTTCTTACGCCGGATCGGGAATATCTTCATCCCGCTCATTCCGGGTCTTGTTGCTTCCGGTATCATCAACGGGGGGGCGAACTTCGCGAAGAATGCGGGTGTCGACGAAACGCAGACATGGATGCAGATTTTACTACTGATCGGTGGGACGGTCTTTTTATATCTTGCGATCCTTGTCGGGTGGAATACGGCGAAGGAATTCGGTGGGACGCCGGTGCTCGGAGCAATCGCTGGTGGGATTTTATTCAACCCGGTACTTGCGGACATCACGATTTATGGTGAACCGCTTGTTGCGGGCAGGGGTGGCTTGTTTGGAGTCATCTTCGCGGCTTGGTTGATGACATATCTTGAGAAGCATATCCGTCGCTTCATGCTAGCATCGATTGATATCATCTTTACGCCACTGTTGACGGTGTTGATCGTCGGATTCGCCTCACTCTATGCGATCATGCCAATTGCCGGACTGTTGTCTGACGGAATCATGAAAGCAATCAATGCCGTGCTTGAGGTCGGTGGACCACTTGCCGGGGCAGTACTGGCCGGCTTCTTCTTACCACTCGTTATGGTCGGTCTCCATCATGGACTGACACCGATCCATCTCGAGTTCTTGAATACGATTGGCAACACGCCACTCTTACCGATTCTTGCAATGGCAGGAGCGGGTCAAGTCGGGGCGGCAATGGCGATTTTCGTCAAGACTCGCAATCCGCGCCTGCGTAACATCATTAAAGGTGCGATTCCGGTCGGATTCCTCGGAATCGGTGAACCGTTATTATACGGTGTTACGTTGCCGCTCGGTCGCCCGTTCGTAACGGCATGTCTCGGCGCAGCAGTCGGTGGTGCCTTCCAAGCAACGATGAAGACGACGGCGCTTGGAGTCGGCGTATCCGGTTTATCATTGACACCGTTGATCGACAACGGGATGTACTTGACGTACATCGGTGGTCTCGTCATTTCGTACGCGGCAGGATTCCTGTTCACGTATTGGTTCGGTTTCAAAGAAGAGATGGCAGACGGTATTTAAGGTATTGAAAAGCAGTTGAATCCTTCGAAAAAGAAGGAATCAGCTGCTTTTTCCCTAAGTAGAGAAAGGAAGGAGTGAGTGGATGAAAGGATTATCAATCTATTTAAGTGAACCGATTACAGACGAGACGAGCGAGTGGCTACAGCGGATGCATGCTGTTGGCTTTACGTCGCTCTTTACATCACTACATATTCCCGAGGACGATTCCTCACTGTACGTCGAACGCTTGCAAGCACTCGGTCGCATAGCACGTGAGCTTGGATTCGAACTCGTAGCGGACATCGCACCGGCGTCACTCGCGACGCTCGGCAAGACATGGGAGACGGCAGCGACGTTAACGGACTGGGGTGTAACCGGACTCCGTCTTGATTACGGCATCAGTCCGCAGCAAATCGCGACGTTATCCAATCAGATGATGGTCGCACTGAACGCCAGTACGTTAACAGCAGATGAATTGACGGAGATGAAGGCACACGGGCTGCGAATCGATCGAACGGAAGCGTGGCATAATTTTTATCCGCGACCGGAAACGGGACTCGACCGGACATGGTTCGACGAAAAGAATGCCTGGTTGCAGGCGCAAGGATTACGAGTTCAAGCGTTCATACCGGGTGACGGGACACTTCGTGGACCGTTGTTTGAGACGTTACCGACACTTGAAGAACACCGGCATGCGGCACCGTTCGCCAGTTACATCGATTTAAAAGCGACCGTTGATCGAATTCTTGTTGGGGATCCACGATTGACGGAGGCGACGATTCGGCAATTCGAAGCAGAGCAAGACGGCATCATCATCCTCCGAGCCGTGGCGAACGGACGACAGGTACAACGAGATACGGAAACGAATCGGTTTGATCCTGCGCGGGATGTCATTCGGTCCGTCGAGTCGCGAATGAAGCCATCGTCGATTGATTTGACCCCGCAAGATCCGTCTGCCCGTCCGCTTGGAACGATCACGATCGATAATGAAAAATACGGACGATACGCGGGCGAGGTTCAAATCACGAAACGTAATTTGTCGGCAGATGAGCGAGTCAACGTCCTCGGACGCGTGATCGAGGCAGATCAACCATTGATCGCACGGCTTGGTCCAGGAAGTAAGTTTCGCATCGAATGGGTGACGCCATGAAGCAACTCGTTGCGGAACGACTCGCCTATCTGTACCGAGGGGAGCTGTTCACGGTCGTCACGATTTTACCGCTGAGTTGGTTTGGTAATCGTGTCTTTCCACGACTGCAGTTATTTGAACTCAGTGCATTTTGGATGTCACTGTTTTTGTTTGAGCTGTTGTTGATTCAAGGAGCTTGGTATTGGTACAGCAAGTCAAGGCGTCTGAAGAAGGAAGGAACGTCAGTCACCCCGGTACCCGTCGTCCGACGATTACGTCACTGTCGTGTCATCAATCTGGCTTTGATCGTCCTGACAGCGTGTGCGTTCGGAATCGATTGGATGCGTTTCCGATCTGAGCTTCCGGTCTCCGGAACACAACTTGCCTTGTTATTATATGTATTCGCGATTCTTGAATATATCAATTATTTCCATATCCAACTTATGTACGATAACCGGTCAGATGTGCAATACTTAATACAGAATAGACGTTTGAAACGATCAGCATTGAATAAGGATATGCAACGACTTCGTAAAGTAGTCTAAGGGTTCATAGAAAATAGGAGGGATTGTATGCTCGATATGCTCATTCGTGGCTATCGAAAGTTACGAAAGTTAAGAGGACGGTAAAAAGTTTTGCAAAATGGATGGTATGGAGTGTGATGAAAAGTGAAACGGATTGGTTTACTCATCATGTTAAGTCTATTGATTGGAAGTGCGACGCCGCTCAATGGACAGGCGAAATCGACGTCAAAGAAGGAAACGATTTGTATTGATCCGGGTCATCAAAAAAAGCAAAACTTAGCAAAAGAACCGGTCGCTCCACGCTCGAAGGTCATGAAAGTGAAAGTGAGCGCGGGGACGAGCGGAGTAAAGACGAAAATTCCGGAGTATAAACTGAATTTACAAGTCGGGTTGAAACTAAAAGCTGCATTAGTGAAAAAGGGATACCAGGTACATATGACGCGTACGACACATGACGTCAACATCAGCAATGCAGAGCGTGCAAAATATTGTAATGCGAAGAAAGCTGTCTTAACCGTTCGGATTCATGCAGATGGAAGCACGGATCGAAAGGTAGAAGGAATTTCCGTCTTATATCCAGATGATCAAGTGACAAAGGCGATCAATAAGACGAGTAAAAAACAAGCAACCATCATGTTGAAGCACTTGATTGAATCGACGAAGGCGAAAAAGAGTTACGGAACTGGACTTGTTCCACGAAAAGATTTGACGGGTTTCAATTGGTCGAAGACACCTGTTGTGTTGATTGAAATGGGCTTCATGTCAAATCCAACAGAAGATCAAAAATTAGCATCTGACAGTTATCAAAAAAAGCTAGTGAACGGAATGGTAAAAGGGATCGATGCGTCGCTAAAATAAAGGTTCAATAGATCATCAATGATTAAAAAGGGGAGAATTCGATGAAGAATACAAGTTGGTTAAATCCACCGACACGTATCGAACAGGAAACACCATTACGCTTCATGACGGATCCGGATACGGATTTTTGGCGCAATACTCATTATCAGTTCAACCGTCTGACGAGGCATGCACTGTTGCAGGATGCTCCGGAAGGGGAGTTCAAGTGCCGGATTGAAGTAAAGTTAAATCCGAATGCGACATATGATCAGGCGGGGATTTTGCTTTATGTGAACGACGATCACTGGGTGAAGGTGTCGGCTGAGTTCATTCCGGATGGTCCATCGCATCTGGGTGCCGTCGTGACGAGCTTCGGGTACTCGGACTGGTCGTGTCGGGATGTCGACAATACGCTGTTTGATGCACCGCTTGTCTTTGAACTCCACTATCTCAATCAAGATGTCACGTTGTATCACGTAACAGGAGAGCACAAAGAGCAACTCCGGATCGCACACTTACATGACGTGACCGATTTGAAGATTGGACCGTATGCGTGTAGTCCGGATGTAGAAGCGGCAGGGTGTGAAGTGGGAATTATAGATTTTAAAATTTACTAAATTCAGAGGAGTAGTGTGTTGTTAATTATTATTTCAGTAATAGTATCTATTTGCATTCTTCATTCACTCTCATGGCTTATTTCAGTAATTGGTATTAAGACGGGATTAAAAATTTCAAACACAATATCTAACAGCAGATTTAATCAAAATAAAGGATTAAAGAAGGGGAAGTCCAAAAAATTTCTTACAATAAAAAAAGGTGGAGTTTTAAGCTACCTAATTTTAATAATTTTTCTATCACTATTGTTTTTAGTAGTATTTCTTTTTATCCAATCAATTATAACTAATAATTTATATTTTCAACTCTGTGGATTAATTTTTTTAGCATTAGAATTATTTTTAGTTCTTTTTTTAGATAACGTTTTAATTATCCAGAACAAGATGGATAATCCGATAAATGACAATAATTCTATCCGCAAAAATTATCTTAATCAACGTTTACTTTTTTTATAGAACATACAATGTTTTCTTTTTTTATTGTTGTATCTAGTCTTATACTATCTGTCATATTCACTCTGAGTATAACTATAAATTTTTTTCCGGATTTTAATTTAGGTGTATTGATTGGATTTGTTATTCTATTAAGTTTGTATTCAAACAGGTTCGTTTTAGAAAACTACATTTACAATAATATAATTAACCCACTTGAAAGTACTAATGAGAATGATATATATACTACCCAGAAAAAAATGATTAGTTACTTAATCATATTTGTTCTTGGAACGACTGCTTGGTATGAGGATTTAAAGAATTCAGTAGTGAGTATTAATAATTCACAAGATTTTAGTATTAATTCGTTATTAATTACGACTTTTCTTTTATTCTATTTATCTTCCGATCGGATTTTTAAATTAATAAACGATGATTACGTAAAGTTTAAAAAGTATTTTAACAGTTAGTTAAAAGCTGTGAGACAAAAAAAGACTTGATGAATGTTCGTAAATTTTCATCAAGCCTTTTTTTGTTTATAAAGATAAACTATATTAATAATGGAATATTCTTAATTAGGAGTGGGAGTTCAATAATTAATAGACGTTGCAACCATGAGGTCAAAAAAATATTTCGCTTCATTCGTCTTATGAAGACCATACCATGCTTCTAACGTTTCAGGTGTGAATACATCGAGTGCACGAATCGTCTCATAAGCAAACTCTAATGCTGCCATTCCTGACGCTGTGATTAACGAATCATCACGGACAACTGGAGTATGTTGATAAAAAGATTCTCCGGAATAATTCGAGCAAACGGATTGTAAGTAAGACAAATCGTTACTTGTATGGAGTCGCAGATTTAAGAATCCACTCTTTGCTAACCCTTCAGTCGCACCGCAAATCGCAGCGATGATTGTTCCATTACTCAGCGCGTTTCCTACTTTATTCAGTAGAGGGTCATGAAGAGACTCTTGCCATGTCTGTCCACCGGGAAGAATTAATGCATCCTTTGAAGTCATCTCTAATTGTGAAACGGCGATATCCGGTAAAATACGTAATCCGCCCATAGTCGTGATGGGGTGTAGCGTTGGTCCTACTGTAACGACATTGAATGGAGGAGCATCTGTTTTGAAATATCTTCGTGAATGTAACTCTGGCATCACGTAACCGTATTCCCAATCTGAAATTGAATCGAATACATATAAATAGACAGTGTGAGTCAAGATAACCGCTTCCTTTACTATATGAGATACATTTAGTATAGAAAAGTTATCCTGACAACTACTGTCAGTGAAAATAAATCATTGATGCGAAGCGATCAATTCGTGTAATCGATCAATGATTTTACTTTTGATTTCAACAGGAGAAACGACTTGTATCGATGTTCCATAAGCAATAAGGAGACTCGGGACTTGTTCGTCTAAAACGCTCGTCTCAATCATAAAAACAGCACGGTTTTGATTTTGTTCGATTAAACAGTGCTTAAAGTACCAGTGTTGGCAAATTGAATCAATAGTAGAGGTGTCACCGGAGAGGATTAGTTCACCTTGAGTTTCTCTTGGATTTGGTAGTAAATCGGTCATAAAAGAAGACTGAACATCGAAATCATCTGGAATATCGAATTGATTCAACAACAATTTAAAGCTGTTTATACGATTGATTTTAAAATGGCGGATTTCTTCTCTTAACTGACAGAATGCAGTGACGTACCAAGCGTGTTTCCAATAAGTTAATCTAAAAGGATTGATGTCACGTGATTGAACATCTTCATTGTTCGCGCGACAGTATTGAATATGTATTGTTGTTCGACTGCGAATGGCTTGATCGATTTCTCGTAACAGGATTTCGGCTCTCGACGACATTTCGGGTTGATAGGGAATTACATCCAAGAGCGGAGCACTTGTCGATGGTTTTAAAGCGTGCTGTTTTATTTTTTTAATCGCGCGATTTAAAGCTGTATTACCATAGTAACCGGCTTCTTCTGCAAAAAGAGCAGCGTGATATAAAGACTGCTGCTCTTCAGCATCGAAGAATAAAGGTGCTTCTATAAATTGAGGTAATAAGCTGTATCCGCCATGATGACCTGCTTCGGCAACAATCGGAACTCCACTTGCGGAAAGCGTATCAATATATCGATAGACGGTCCGGATGTTCATCTCAAGTTGTTCGGAGATGTATTGAGCCGTTACTTTTTTTCCGGATTGTAGCATCCAAAGAATTGCTAATAGGTGATCACTTTTCGCCAAAAGAGGTCCTCCAATCAATGATTCATCAAAACTTAGCTGCTTGTTCCGGCATCTGTCCTGTGTATGACGATTGAGGTCTGAAGATCCGGTTGTCTTGCGATTGTTCGAGGATGTGTGCCGTCCAGCCGATGATACGGCTAGAGGTGAACGTCGGTGTGAACAGTTCTTTCGGAATGTCGAGTCCTTTTAAGACGGCTGCCGCGAAGAATTCAACATTCGTATACAGTTTTCTACCCGGTTTGTATTCCTCGAGTAAATCGATCGCTGTTTGCTCCATTTGTGTAATCAGGTTGAACCAATCGCTCTCTTGTGCGAGATTCTTTGAGACGACTTTTAAGGCTTCTGAACGCGGATCGCGTGTTTTGTAGACGCGGTGACCAAAGCCCATCAGTTTTTCGCCTTTCTCTAACTTGTTCCGGATCCACGGTTCGATGTTGTCGATTGTTCCGATCTCATCAATCATCTCAATGACTTCTGACGGAGCACCACCATGAAGCGGTCCTTTCATGGATCCGATCGCGGCACAGACGCCAGAAATCATTTCCGATTCCGTCGAGACGACGACACGAGAAGCGAACGTTGAAGCATTCATGCCGTGTTCAATCGTTAGGATCAGATACGCCGTCAGTGCTTTGATCTCGACTTCACTCGGCAATTGTCCTTTGATCATATAGATGTAATTCGCGACGTGATCGAGTTCCGGATTCGGTTCGATGAAGTCAGCACCTTGATTTTTTTGATATTTATAGGCAATGATTGTTGGTAAGAGTGCTGTTACGTGCATCGCTTGATCAATTGTCGGTGGCCAAGCGAAAGCGGGTGTACCAAGTGCCGAGATTGCTGTTCGCATCGTACTCATGACATCCATCTCGTTCGGCAATGTATCGAGAATCGTTTTAACGTAAGAAGGAAGTTCGCGATAACTCGTCATCTGTTCTTTGAATGTCAAAAGTTCCGATTCAGTCGGGAATTCACCATTCCAGATGAAATACGCCACTTCTTCGAATGAATAGGATAATGCGAGTTCCTTTGCCCAGTGTCCGCGATAGATAAGGTGACCTAACGTTCCATCGACTAAACCGATTTGTGTTTCAGCGGCAATGACGCCTTCGAGTCCTTTTTTGTATTCCATCTTCAACACTCCTTTTCTAATATCTACTGTCAGTATGACTTACAACGATACCAAATCACCAGTTATTTGAATGCGTTTCCAAAATTATTCTGAGCTGTTCTATAATCAAAGAAGAAATTATAATGGTTTAATAGAAAATTGTATCTACTATGACGTACATAGTTGAAGAAGGAGTACATATGAATAAAGCAATGATCATTCGCTTATTGGGATTTTTCTTTGTATTAAATGTTTTTTTAATGATCGATATTTTCTTTTCAGTGAGCCGAACGATTCTTGAGCCGCTTGCATTAGTCGTTGCTTCATTGACCATGCTCATTCCCGTAAAACGATTTAAGCCACTAGAAGAACAAACTCTGTCGGTTTTCAAATCGAGTCTCGTTGTCGTATTAGGGATGCTCCTGATGGGCGGATTATTCTTACCCATCGTATTCCTCTTTGGATGAGTAACTATTGATAGAGATTTAACTATTGATCCGAAAATTTCACCAGGCGTTATTTAGGAATACGACGTGGAATAGACGTATTTTTGGCTTAGATGCCTGATTTGTTCGACTATGTGAGATTCTAAAGGACTGGTGGAGTCAATGGTGTGATCTGCGTAAAAACGGAGTGATTTATGGCTTCCGATCATGACCGCATACTGTGCTCCTTTGAATAGCTCGATATCATTCGCGTCATTCCCAAAAGCAATGTACCCCTCGCTCTCGATCCCAAGTGATTGTAAAGCAGTCCGTTTATTGATGGTGGTCGGACTAATGTCCAATACTTGTTCCGATCCATGATAATGAACAACGACATCCATTCGAAGTAGCTCGTTTTCTAAGGATTTCAGATTGTTGGCACTCAAAATGAGGATTTTTATGATTCGATCATGGTGAGCTAGCGGAACATTTTGTGCCGTCTTAGCCGGATCTAGATTGTTCAGGATAGGATGGTCTTGCGGTCCATTATATGTATAATCCCAATCACTATCGATTAAATATGTGGCTTTGTGCTTGTCGAGTAATTCTGTGATAAAAGAAAGCTCACGATCGTCGAACGATTTGGACTGAACGATTGTTTGTTCCGATGCGACCAACGATCCGTTTCCGCCGATTAAGATATGATCATGGAATGAAGGATGAATGACAGGTAGCATGTCACGGATAGGACGTGCTGAAGCAAAAATCACACGGTGCCCGTCGTTCTCGACTGCATGAAGCGCTTGTACGATGTCTTGAGACATCGGTTCTCCTTTAAAACAGATTGTGCCGTCGAGATCAAATACAAAATTCATAAGCAACCCTCCGAAAGTCAGTTGATGCACTTATCATAACAAATATTTACAGATAACATACCAATTCTTTATTTTGAGAAAACAAAAAGACTCCAGTCAATGCTGAAGTCTAATCATTGGTACCTTATGCTAAAAACGTATCTCGCTGGTCCTGACGTTTATCAATCATGATCTGTGCTGCCGGAATGTTAGCGGTCTGCAACACGTCAATCGTGTCTCGGAGAAATTCATCACTACCAACGATGTAGAACAACCCTTCCTTGTCCGCTGTCATCGCTTTGACAGCATCGTAGTAAGCGGAGCGACTCTCGACAAAAGCGGGGCTAAACTGCTCGTGCGAAGGAAGCTGAGTTTTGAATAGTTCAGTGCGCGCCGAGTCGACATTTAACGAGTGCATGTGCGGAATGCCATTTCTATCAGCCTGATGTTGCAGGATGATCGGACGAAACGTTGCCAGACCGACGCCTGCTGACAGTAAGTACACCGAACGATGTTCCCGGCGTAGTGGAATGTTCGAATGCGTCTTAAACAAAGCAATCTTCTCACCTAGTTTCAGCTGCCGAAGTGTCTCCTTAAAGACGGAACATTCCGGTTTGATCCGTGTCGTGATGCCGATCGTTCCTTCATGTGGGAGCGTCGAGATCGACATATGCCGAATCAGACTGCGGTTCGGCTTTTCGCCTGCATTAAACCCTTCTAGCGCCATATGCGTATGGGCGCCTTCCTCCCAAACGAAACCATCTGGGCGTTTCAAATGAAACGTATAGGTGTGTTCGCCTTCTTGCGTTACCTGTACTAGTGGTAGCCAATCGATCTGCATCGTTCATTCCTCATTTCTATATAAGTATCAATACACAGCAATCGGACCGTATGGACCTTCGATGATCTCAAGTCGTGTCTCGAAGATCTCGGATAACAGCGCTTCATCCATGACTTCGGCGACCGTTCCGAAAGCGGCAATTTGTCCGTCCTTCATCGCACAGATGTGATCGGCATATTTCGCAGCAAAATTGATATCGTGCAAGACAGTGATGATCGTCCGTCCGAACGTATCGGCGACGTGTCGTAGATAACCCATCATTTGGACTGAGCGGGCGATATCAAGGTTATTGAGGGGTTCGTCGAGTAGAATATATTCCGTTTCCTGACAGAGTACCATCGCGACATACGCCCGTTGCCGCTGACCACCCGATAATTCATCGAGATAGCGGTTCTCAAGCGACGTCAACTCGAGAAAATCGATGTATTTCGAGATGATTGTCTCATCGTCAGCCGTCAAGCGACCTTGTGAGTAGGGGAAACGTCCGAAGCCGACGAGCTGCCGGACCGTCAGCCGGGTCACGAAATGATTTTCCTGTCGTAAGATGGTGATGATCTTCGCTAAGTCTTTCGATTTGCTACTTGTCACATCCATGCCAGCGACTTCAATCTGCCCAGCATCGAGATCAAGCAACCGGCCGATCATCATCAACGTTGTCGACTTGCCGGCACCGTTTGGACCAATCAATGCCGTGAATCCGCCTTTTGGAATCGATAGATCAATTGGACCGATCCGGACGTCGTCCGTATACGATTTTTTTACTTGTTCGAGTGATATCATAGGGACCTCTTTCTAAGCAACACGATAAGGAAAATCAGACCGCCGAACAGTTCGATGATGACGGAAACGACGCTTGGCGTGTTGAAAATGTGATACATGAAGAAATAAGCACTTGTTAAAACGAAGAAACCAATTGCGAATGCCATCGGGAAAACGTATTTGTGATCGTACGTCGCAGCGACCTGATAACTGAGAGTCGCGACTAAGAAACCGAAGAACGTCAATGGTCCGATCAATGCCGTCGACATTGACATCAGGAGTGAAATCAGGATCAAGAAGTAGATGACACTGCCGCGATGATTGACACCGAACGATGTCGCGACGTCTTTTCCAAGCGCGACGACGTTGAGTCGTCTAGCAGAGAAGTAGAGCAACAGACCGACGATAAGGACGACCGGAATGACGATCGGGAAGTAGGACGCGTCGGCATTCGTGACCGAACCGAATAATCGTGCTTGTAAGATATCGAACTCGGACGGCGCGAGCATCTTTCGCATGAATGACGACAGCGAGTTGAGACCAGTGCCGAGAATGATTCCGATGAGCAACATCAGCTGCAGGTTCGCGTATTTTCCGGATAAGAGCCATCCGTATAATAAGAGGCTCATCGCGAGCATGATCGCGACTTGTGTCAAAAAGGCGCTCGTGCCGGTAAAGCCGACGAGTGCTCCCGCACCGAAGAAGAAAATCATCGATGTCTGGATCGTCGAATAGAGAGCGTCAAAACCAAGCAAGGATGGTGTGATGATCCGGTTGCTCGTGACCGAATGAAAGGCGACGGTCGCAAGACTTTGGCAAATTGCTGCAATCGCCATCGTGATGACAGCGGTGATTCGGCGTTCGACAACCGGCCAAAAGGACGGAGAATCAAACGGAACCGGATTATTGTAGAGCAAGAGACCGATTGTACTGAGCACTCCGCCGCTGAGGAACAGGATGAGGAGAATCCAGTAGCGGCGCTCGAGTCGTTTCGACTGAAATGCAGACGCACGGCGATTGGTTTCACGTGTAACGTCCGGTTGATATTGTGTTTGTTCGTGTTGTCTAATCGCGGTACTCATCTGACACCTCCAGTCTTCCGTCGACGTAACAGAATGATGATGAAGACAGCTGCCCCGACCGTTCCGAGAATCAACGAGACCGGCAGTTCAAACGGACGGATGATCGTGCGCGAAATCAAATCACTGATTAGAATAGTTGCCATCCCGATCAGACAGACCCACGGTAGATTACTACGGAGATCGTCACCGCGAAACATCGAGACGATGTTTGGAACAATCAAGCCAAGGAACGGTAGGTTGCCAATGACGGTCGCGACGACACCGACCGATAAAGCGATCAATCCGGTCGCGATCAGCATCAGCCGATTGTAATTGACGCTGAGACTCGTCGCAATGTCTTCGCCGAGTCCGACGAGCGTCAAGCGACTCGCGAGAAAGAAGATACAGACTGTGACACCGATGATGATCCAGAGATATTCGTAGCGACCGATCTGGACGGACGCGAACGAGCCGACGAACCAGCCTTCGATCGCTTGGCTGGCACGGAAAAACAACCCGAGGAACGTCGATATCGCGGAGATGACGGCTCCGAGCATTAGACCGATGATCGGAACGATCAACGATGAACGTAACCGGACCGAACGGAGGAACCAGAAGAAGACCATCGTTCCGATGAACGCAAACACGATGGCACCGCTCATCCGCATCATTAACGACGGTGCGGGAACGAGCAAGTAAACGGCTAACAGTCCGAGTCCCGCCCATTCGATTGTTCCGGTCGTCGTCGGTTCGACGAGCCGGTTTTGCGTGATCAATTGCATGACGAGACCTGCCATCGCCATCGCAGCACCCGTCAGCATCAAGGCAAGTGTCCGTGGAACACGCGTGATCCAGAACATATCGAAATCGTTCGCTGCACTACGCAGTTCGTAGACGCCCGTGAAAAGGGACGCCGTTGCAAGCGCTAAAACCAGACATAAGGTGAAGACGAACGGTTTCGTCCAAACGACAGAAAAGGAAGGTCGAGCGGGTGGCTCGACTCTTCCATTCATTTGTTGCTGTGCGTGTGCCATTACTTCGCAAGTGCTTTCGCGATATCGTTGAAGAATTCCGAGTACGTCTGGATCGATTCATTCAAGTACGTATCTTTTGGTGCGTAGACGATATTGTCGTCTTTGATTGCTTTCGTTTTTTGCAGGGCAGGCGCGCGGTCGATGACGTCTTGCGCCGGCACGGCACCTTCAGCGTTTCCGAGTGGTGCGTCGCGGTCAAGGACGAGTAACCAGTCCGGGTTACTTTGAGCAATCGCTTCGACCGAGACTTCGTCCCCTTGGTCGTTGCCCGATTTTTGTTTGACTTCGAGTGCTGGTTTCCAGTCGAACAGATCATACATCGGTCCGAAGACACGTCCACTCATCGGAGCCGAGAAACCGATATCACCGCCTGAGACGATGACCGACATGACGCTGTCCTGACCGTTATACGATTTTTTAACGTCTTTGATCGATTGCTCGAGTGTCGTGACGAGTTGGTCGGCTTCTTGTTTCTTATCGAAGATTTGTCCGAGTGTTTCTGTCGTATCTTCAAGTCCTTTGACGAGTAATTCCCCTGGTGTACCTGAGTCTTCCGGTAATGTGATATCAAGGTCGATGACAGCGGCGTTCGGAACGAGTTTTTTGATGTCTTCATAATGATCAGCGAATCGTTGTCCGACGATGACGACGTCCGGATTGACACCAGCGATCGCTTCGAGGTTCGGTTCGAAGTGCATGCCGACATCGACGATATCCTTGTCTTTTGCGTATGGTGACTCAGCCGGGAGTAGTCCGACTGGTGCTGCTGCGAGTTCGACGTCCCATGCGGCAAGCGTCTCGAACGTCCGGTTGTCGAGTGCTACGACTTTTTTCGGATCAACCGGGACGTTGACCGTTCCGTGTGCGTCCTTGATTTTGACCGTCTTCGGTGCTTCCGCGTCCTTCTTCGTGTCTGCTTCTCCTGCGTTCCCGCATGCCGCCAGTAAGACAGCAAGCGAACTCACGACGAGTGGTGTTTTCCATTTCCCCATGATGATTCAGCTCCTCTTATTTGATTTGATAACGCATAAATCACGGATTGATTAACAGATGGATTATGTATATCTACGTGTTTACGTGATTAATCTGTTCTCAATAAGTGATAATGATTATCATTGTCATGTTCACCGAGAATCATAGCAAACGAATTTGGAAGATGCAACGCTAATTTCCAGTCAATTGACTGTCCAAATTTTTTACTTCTATAAACTATACGAAAATAAAAAATGATAATCTTTCTCAATTAGGACTCGAAATAGGACCATCGAACGCTTTTTACAAAAACAGGTTTAAGCGACAGTGAAAAGAGAAAGTGGTAATAAATGTAACCTTTTTGTTTTTCAAATCAGAGACGCTGCAGAGGATGACTTCGAAATGAGGTGCTGTATGAATCAACCATTTGAAGACTTAAAGATGTATCAAAATTTTGATGAGCTTGCAGATGATGTCCTCGATTTTGCGAAAGAGATTTTACCGGAACAGATGTTATATTTATCGGCAATTGAAGCAGGGCAACAACGGATGTTGAAGATCGCGAACGATAAAGCGGATATCCCAATGGTGGAAGGCATGCAGATTGAATTGAACCAATCGTTATGCAAGCTGATTGATTTCGAGACGAGACAGCCGGTCGTCCTCGAAAATATTCCGAACGCGGAACAACTCGGCGACTGGCGAAAGGGTTTGGAGGAGGCTTATGTCCGGTCCTACTTGGGTATTCCAATCGTCTTGACGAGCGGGGAGACGTTCGGGACATTATGTGCGATCAATAATCGAGTCAGCTTGTATGAACAGAAAAATGTTCAGCTATTGCAACGAATCGTCCGGCTTTTCTTGTACTACTTGGAGCTCGAACGTCATGCTTGGAAGGATGCGTTGACAGGACTGCATAATCGGAGGTACTTAACGAAGCATTTCGAGGAGCATCCCGGGCAGACAGGAGCCGTCTTCTTCCTTGATCTCGATGGCTTTAAGCAAGTCAACGATGTCTATGGACACGAAACAGGAGACGTCGTCCTGCAAGAAGTCGCACAACGCTTGCGACAGTTCGTCCGCGAACAAGATGATGCGATGGCTGTACGACTAGGTGGCGATGAGTTCATCTTACATTTCGGCCATTCGGATTCAAGGGAAGGGTGGGAACGACTCGCAAAGCGGATCGTCACTGCGTTAAGTGAGTGGGAAACGGACTATCGCGTGTCGACGAGTATCGGAATCGTGATGTATGACACTGCGTTTCGTCCAGAGTTGCAAGCCTTGTTACAACAGGCGGATGTTGCGCTATATGCCGCTAAGTCGTCTGGGAAGAATACGTATCAGTTCTACGAGATGACGAAGAAATGAACGAATATCAAAAGACCTGACGCTTCTGAATCCTTTCAGACACGATCAGGTCTTTTAGTTGCCATGAAGGCGATAGACGATCCGAATGATGTCTTTTTTCGGAAGATCAGGGTACTTGAGACATAACTGTTCGACGCAGGACACAGGATCCTCAACTTCTAACAAACGGATGGCGTCTTGGACGATTGGCTCTTGTTTTGCGTTGTCTTCAGAAGACGAGGTAGTCGAATCGCTCGATTGATGAATCAAGTAAAACAATAGCGTATGTACAAATACCAGCACGACTTTTGTCGCAAGCGAGATCATGATGGACGCAACGTAGAGGTCCATCCAGAGCAAGACGCTTAAACTGACGGAACCGTTTACGACAGCAAACAGTACGTGCGAGAGGCGGCGCTTAAACAGTCCACCGAGCGCACGCATCATCCCGTCGAAGACGACGCTGACGACTAGGTTAGCGAAATAGAAACATAACAGAAACATCAGACAACCAACGAACGAGTCGTAGGACACATCGCCAACGTATAAGATCAGTCCATCGATCATCAGTAAAGGGAGCACCAAGAGAAGACCAAGAAATACAAGCGAGACGGAGGTAACCAGTCGTGACATACCATCATCCTTTCCATGCGAATCGTGTTATTAGACAAGAGACGAAGCCTATAGATTAGGATACCGCTTAACACAGTTGATTACAATTATTGACAATAGAGAGACGTGCTCAGAATGTTGGTCAGTTAAGCGTGGAAATCCTGTCAAAAAGCGTCTTTATGTCCAGTTAACATCTGGATTATCCATTGACAATCCTTCCCTTTCCCTCTTACAATTGAAAATGATTATCAATACAAGTTGGGGGTTCTGTCTACTATGAACGTTAACCGTAAAAAATTACTGATTTCTACCGTCTCGATCCTGTCTTTGACATCATTATTGATCGGCTGCTCGAATCCGGGCGAGTCGACAGGAGAGCGAAAAGATAAAGATACATTGACGCTCGCGTGGCCACGCGACGTCGGAACGATGAACCCGCACGTCTACAACCCATCACAACTGTTCGCGCAGTCGATGATCTATGAGCCACTCGTCCACTACGGTGAAGGTGGAAAGCTTGAGCCTTACTTAGCCTCATCTTGGAAGATCTCACAGGACGGAAAGACGTATACGTTTACGCTTCGTGACGGCGTCAAGTTCTCGGACGGTTCGACGTTCGACGCAGCAATCGTCAAAAAGAACTTCGATGCGATCCTCAAACAAAAAGCCTTACATAGCTGGCTTGGTTTCATCACGAAAATCGAGAAGACGGAAGCCGTTGATGCGAAAACATTCCGCCTGACATTATCCGAAGCCTACTACCCGACGATTCAAGAGCTCGCGGTCGTCCGTCCGGTCCGTTTCCTCGGAGAAGCAGGATTCCCGGAAAACGGTGATACATCGAAGGGTATCAAAAAGGAAGTCGGGACAGGTCCGTGGATGCTCAACGAGTACAAACCGGATCAGTACGCGACGTTTAAGGTCAACAAGAACTACTGGGGTCCGAAACCGAATGTCGATCACATTAAGGTCGATATCATCCCGGATGCAGAGACACGTGTCTTAGCTCTTGAAAAAGGACAGGTCGATTTGATTTACGGGGAAGGCGCAATCAGCATCGATGCCTTCAATCAGTTGAAGACGGATAAGTCGTATAAAACGCAAATGTCTGAACCAGTTGCGACGCGTCTCCTCGTCTTGAACACAAAAAATAAACGTCTGTCTGACGAACGCGTCCGCCAGGCGCTCCAGCACGGGTTCGATAAAGCGGCTCTCGTCGAAGGGATCACGTCGGGACTAGAAGCACCAGCTGACTACCTTCTGCCACCGAACATGCCGTACACGTCGAACCTGAAAGTGAAGCAACGGGATTATGACGTCAAGGAAGCGAATCGTCTCCTTGATGAAGCCGGTTGGGAATTGCCGAAAGGTGAAACAATCCGCGTCAAGGACGGTCAACCGTTGCAAATCGGGATGATGTACGATGCAGCCGAACAGGTCCAAAAGGCGATGGCCGAGACATTGCAGTCGGAATGGTCGAAAATCGGCGTTGAGCTGAAGACGGAAGCCGTCGAATTACCGGATCAAGTTCAGCGCTTTAAGGACAACCGATTTGATATCAATTTCTACAGTAACTTCGGAGCACCGTATGATCCACATACGTTTGTGAACCTGATTGACACGGATGGCTTCGGCTTCAAGGAAGCGATTTCGGCTTATCCGAATAAAGAACAACTGTTACAAGAAATCAAAGATGTCTTGAAGACGACGGACGAGACGAAACGTCAGAAGATGTATGCTGACATTCTGCCATCACTCCAAGATCAAGGGGCGTTGATTCCGATTTCGTACTTGAAGAAGATGGCGATCTATCAGTCGGACGTAACAAACTTCCAGTTCCCGGCGAACCGGGACGAGAGTCCATTTGCTCGGATCGGCATCAACTAAAGGAGGGATGACATGGGGGTCTTCCTCGTCAAACGCATATTATCCGTCATCCCGATCTTGTTACTTGCGGTCTTGATTCTGACCGGATTGATTCATTTGTCACCGGTTGATCCGGCAGAGGCTTATCTGTCCGCTGCCCATATCCAGCCGACGGATGAACTACTCGCTGCCAAACGAGCAGAATTCGGGCTCGATCAACCGTTCTATCAACAATACTTCGATGCCGTCATCCGCTTGGCACAGCTCGATTTCGGAACATCTTATCTTTCTGGCAAACCGGTCCTAGAAGATGTCTTGCTCCGCTTACCACCGACGGTCGAGCTGGCAGTGACAAGTCTACTGCTCGCACTCGTCATCAGTATCCCGCTCGGATTCCTTGCTGGGATCAAGAAGAATGGTTTCTTTGACCATCTCAGTCGGGCAATCGCCTTCATCGGTGCCTCGATTCCGTCGTTTTGGCTCGGGTATTTGTTTATCTTCTTCTTTGCCGTCCAGCTGGATTGGTTTCCGGTCGGCGGAACGGGAAGTGTGATGCACTTGATTTTACCGGCATTGACACTCGCGTTTCCGTTGATTGCCCTGTATACGCGATTGCTGCGCGGTAGTGTGATCGAAGCGTTGAATGAACCGTATGTCTTATTTGCGCGGACACGTGGATTAAAGGAAGGTCGGATTCTTGGGAAACACGTCCTTCGGATGGCGATTCCGCCGATGATCACGGGTCTTGGGATGAACCTTGGGAAGTTGCTGACGGGAACGATTATCGTCGAAACCGTCTTCTCGTGGCCAGGCTTCGGTCGCTACTTCATTGAAGCAATCTTTGATCGGGATATGCCGGTCATCCAAGGCTACGTCTTTCTCGCGGCCCTCGTCTTCATCGGTAGCAGTTTGCTCGTCGACATCATTCAAGCCGTGCTCGATCCACGCCTAGCGAAAAAAGGAGGGACGGTATGAATACTCCACTTCCAGCAACGATGATCCGGTCGCGGTATACACCGCTTCTTTATCTTTGTGCATTCGTCTTAATCGGGATGGCAGGCATTGCTTTGTTTGCGCCATGGATTGCGCCGCATGATCCGAACCTCGTCGACTTGACGCAAAAGCTTCATGGGCCGTCGTCAGCCTATCCGCTCGGAACCGACCAGCTCGGACGCTGCATCTTGTCGCGCTTGATTTACGGCGCGCGGATCTCACTCGGTTGCGCCGTGTTGATTTTCATCGCCTCACTTGCGATCGGACTGTTTGTCGGAACACTAGCCGGCTATCGTGGCGGTTGGGTCGACCAACTCTTGATGCGTCTGTGTGACGGTGTGATGGCATTTCCGAGTCTGATTCTCGTCCTCGGCCTCGTCGGTATCTTCGGTCCAGGACTCAAGCAGGTCATCATCGCCTTGATGCTCGTCCAGTGGGTCTACTACGCGCGAATGTTTCGCGGGATGGTCATGACGTTGAAGACAGAAGCGTTCATCGCCGCTGCTCGCGTCAACGGTTCGTCTTCGTGGAAAATCATCCGGACGCACATCCTGCCGAACATCTTACCACCGCTGCTCGTCATCGGGACGCTTGAGATGGGCTGGGCGATCATGGATATCTCGGCGATGTCGTTCCTCGGGCTTGGTGTCCAGTCACCAACTGCCGAGTGGGGGGCAATGATTCACGAAGGAAAATCGTACATTCGGACGAATCCGGAATTGATGATTTATCCGGGACTTGCGATCATGCTCGTCATCATCAGCTTTAACCTAGTAGGAGAACAGTTAGCAGAACGACTCGGTGTGTCGAAAACGATGAAATGAGAGGAGGTGCCCGTATCGAACCGATTTTAGCTGTCGACGGTCTGACCGTCCGTACGAAACAACAAGTGACACTGATTGAAGAGGTATCATTCTCGATTCAACCAGGTCGGATCCTCGGTCTTGTCGGAGAGAGTGGTTGTGGGAAGACGGTGACGAGTCTCGCTTTGATGCGTCTGCTCAATCCGCAGACGACAGACGTCACCGGTGACATCCAACTGAATGGCAGATCAATCATGTCTCTATCCGAACGAACCGTCCGAACGATTCGAGGCGGTGAAATTGCGTTCATCATGCAAAATCCGATGAGTGCCTTCACACCGGTCTATTCGATCGGGCACCAGATGATCGAGACGATTCAGACCCATTCACGTTGTTCAAAACGTGAAGCGAAACAACAAGCGATGACGGCACTCGAAGAAGTCAATCTGACGGATGCCGCCCGGTTGCTCAAAGCTTATCCGTTCGAACTGAGTGGCGGTATGTTGCAACGGATCATGATCGCCTTAGCCGTTGCCCTGCGCCCAAGCGTCTTGATTGCCGACGAACCGACGACGGCACTCGATGTCTTCAATCAGAAGACGGTTCTTGAATTACTCGAACGGATGCGGGCGACTTACGGAACGGCGATGTTACTCATCTCGCATGATCTCGGTGTGATCGCTGAACTTGCAGACGATGTCCTCGTCATGCAGCAAGGACGGATCGTTGAGCAAGCAGATGTTTTTGAATTGTTTGATCGACCGCAACATCCGTATACACAGTCACTTCTTGCACAGCATCTAGGAAGGGAGGCGTTCGGATGAGTCTCTTGCAGATCGATCAAGTCTCACACGTCTATAAACGCCGGTTTCAACCAGCAAAGACCGTCTTACACGATGTCTCATTGACGCTTGAAGCGGGACGCTGTCTCGGATTGCTCGGGTCGAGTGGTGCCGGCAAAAGTACGCTCGGACGATTGTTGCTTGGGCTCGAACGTCCTTCAAGCGGTACGATTTGGTTCAACGGTGTCGACCGGCATGCGACAAAACGACCGTTTCAAGGAGATGTCCAAGTCGTCTTCCAAGACTCGTTTGCTGCGGTCAATCCAAAGCTGACAGCGGCCGATATCATCGCCGAACCGCTTGATAACTTCATTCGTTTAAAGGGTGAAGCACGGCAACAGCGTCTCGTCACGCTTATCGAACAAGTCGGGCTCAAGGCGACGGATCTGACAAAATATCCGGCGCAGTTCAGTGGCGGGCAACTGCAGCGAATCGCGATTGCGCGAGCGATTGCTGCTGAACCACGTCTGATCGTTTTAGACGAAGCAGTCAGTAGCCTCGACATGGTCAACAAACGATTGATTCTCGCATTGCTAGCTGACTTGAAACGGCTACACGGTCTAACATATGTCTTCATCACGCATGACATTAAAGCTGCCGAGCAACTTTGCGACAGATTCGCGATCTTAGAGCAAGGACGCCTCGTCGGGCATTACCCGAGTCTAGTTGCATTTGATGCTGCGACGGATCCTGCCGTTGAACGGATGCGCCAAGCAAAGCTTGCCGTGCATCCAAGGCAACGAACGATTCGAAAGACACAATCAAACAAAGGATAACGGACTGCTGAACGGCTCCGTTATCCTTTTTTATTGTAGAGCAGGATTAGTAAGGCGTTTTTCGAAACCGAAGACCAGACCAGCCAAGTGTTAGGGCAATCCAAACGAGACAAGAAGCGACACCGATTAGATGGGACGAAGAAAAAAACGACGTGTTCGATGGAAGCGACAGAAGCGCACCAGGCGTGAAAAATAATACATCTGGCATTAGCGAAGGAAGTGCAACAAGTAGTAAGGAAACGACGAGCGACAGGATGCCAATCGGAACAGCGCGTTGCAATAAGGTGCTGATCAGTAGTGTCAGACTGACGACGAATAACATCCAAAGACTAAAATCGAGGATGATGCGTAGCGCAAGCATCAGTGAGAGAGATCCGAACCAATAGACGGTCAGACAATAGGACGTGAGTGCGCCAATCAAAATCCCGAATAGACTGATCATCCCGTGACTGAACCATTTCGACAGCAGATAAACATTCCGGGAGACAGGGCGCGTCAGAATGAAATCCTGCATGCCAGTTTGTCGGTCTGGTGCGAGCAGTCCCATGAAGCTCATGATCAGGACAATCAAGCCGAGCTGATTGAACTGTCCGTGAATCGTTGCGCTGAAAACGTCAAGCGGTTGTGGAGTAGGACGATTCGGATCGACGATGATTCCGTCCGCATTTCCGACATGTGCAAGCAAGACATCCATGTACATCAACAGTAATGGTTGGGTCACGCCGAGGGCAATGAAGAATAGCGGTAACCAGACGATCTTCCATTCTTTCCACGCCTCCAACCACTCGGTCAGCGTCAGTGTATAAAACGTCCTCATACGTCCGCCACCATGTCGAGAAACCGTTCCTCGAGTCCGATCGGTTGATAGGCAATCGAAGCAATCGACCATCCCTGTTGAATCAGAGTGGTCGCTAACTGCGAGAGAACAAGCGGCTGCTGCGCGGAGAACTGATAGCAGCACGGGTTGATTCGATCAATCTCGACTTGTGGAAATAGGGTCGAAGAAAATGAAGGAACAGGGAGGAGCGTCTCGACTTGAATCCGGTATTGATTCACGTTGCGTTGATTGTCGAGTGGCCCTAGCAATTTTCCGTGTTTGATGACGAGGAAGCGGTCGCAACACATCTTCGCGTCCTCTAACAAGTGCGTCGAGACGATGATCGTCATTCGTTTTTTTAGACGGAGAATCAACTGATTGATATCACGTCGACCACTCGGATCAAGTGCGGAAGCCGGTTCGTCGAGAATCAGAAATGTCGGTTCATGTAAGATCGCTTGGGCGATCCCGAGACGTTGGCGCATACCGCCGGACAAACGCTCGATGACTTCTGCTTGTTGATCGTGGAGTCCAACTTCATTTAGAACGTCCGGAATCCGCTTATTTAACGTTGCGCGATCGAGACCTGACAAGCGACCGAAAAAACGTAATGATTGTTCGCACGTCATCCAAGGTTTAAAGTCGGTCTGTTGTGATAAGTAGCCGATCGATTGCTGGTGTTGACGGATGGAGCGCGAAGACATCGTGATGGAACCACGGTCACTCTCGATCATGCCGCTCAGACATTTCAGGAGTGTCGTCTTTCCGGCACCATTCGGACCAATCAGTCCAAGACATTCATGTTCGTGAATCGTAAAGGAAATATCGTCTAGGATAAGACGTCGTTGAAGTGAAAGCTGGAGATGAGAAATCTGAATCATGCTGTCATCCTCCTTCCGAGGACGAAGTAGATAATCGAGCCAATCGGCTGGACGAGGAGAATGATCAATAACCAAGTAGTCGGTGTCGCGATCCTGTCCTTCCGTCTAAACCAATCGATACAGGCGCAGCTGAGTAGAATCAGGTTGATGGAGATGTAAATCAATAATAGGGGCAGGAATCGTTCCCAGTCGATGTGTGATAAGGCAGAGAAATCTGTGTTCATGAAAAACCCTCCTTTTCTATTACCATTATCAATAATGAAAATATAAAAGTCAATGCCATGGACGAATCATCGTTAGTTCTCAATCAGTTAGAGCTATGATAAACTTCTCTTATCAAAATTTTCCAAATGAGATTTGAATCAAATAGTTTAAATGAAAGACGAACTATCAAACGAATCATGATTTTAAGGAGACTTATATGCAGATTTATCAATTCAAAAAAGAGGTTGGTAAGAAGATCACGAAATTTGATTCGAACTTTGTGATGTCGCGAATCATGCAAACTGAAAAAGTGACGCACATCGGATGCATCCATTTAGAGAAAGGATGGCGTGGTCGGTTATCACCAGGCTGTCGTGCCGCAACTTCTATTAATTGTAGAGGGTGAGGGCTTTGTAAGAGGGGAAACGGATGACTACATAAATGTTCAGTGTGGGGAAGTCGTGTTTTGGAAACAAGGAGAATGGCACGAAACGAAGACGGATACGGGTTTAACAGCGATCATGATTGAAAGTGAGTCACTGGATACATCATTTCTCGTTTCCGTATAACGAAACCAATCGCGATACATAAAGAGGCTGACTTATGCGTCAGCCTCTATTCTTATTCAGTACACCATTTTTCTAATTCTTCGAGGCATAAATGTAACCGAGCAGTGATCATTTCTCGATTCCCCATCTGTTGCGTTGTTTTATGAGTGAGTTGAGGCTGATGTAGAATGTCGTAGTGCTCATAAGCTTCTTGCAATACCCATAATGTATACTCATCCAGTAATCGTCGAGTTTGAATGGTGAGTTTGTCTCCAACCACGTTAGAGCAATATCCACTTATGAATCCATCAGCTATTTTGTTAAGAACATAACTTTTTTCTTTATACGCTTGATTTATGTATCGTGGAGCATTTGAAAAGGTTGGTAACAAAAAATTGTAACAAAAAACAAAGTAAGCTGCATATTTCAAATCAAAGTCCAATCTTGGAAACGGGTCAATGATTGCAATGTGTTCATCACTTAAAATTAAATTTTCTGGTGTTACATCTTGATTCACGAGAGAGATGTTTTGAACCTGAGTTCGTCTATTTTCAATTAAAGCATGAATATGTTTACCGACTTTTTCTTTATCAAAGCAAAGACTAGAGTGAATGAGAGCATTTAAGGCGGTTAAGACGTGGTCATTTTCTTCCTGCCATAATTCATCCCTGTTTTTTGAATCGCTACCTCGTAAAGTTTCCCCTTGCCAGTGCAGTTCCCCGAAACCTGCAATAGAGGTTTTCTGGTTGTGTATATTGTGATAAATTCGACCTAATTTCTTACCGTAAGAATGGGCTTTATTCTGATCGAGTAACAATAAATCCGTTCCACGACCCATGAACGTTTCTACTGTAAATACTGTGTCATCTTCAATGAAATATTGATAAAAATCAGGACAGACATTTTGATCACTTGTATTGGCGTGTAAATAGTAAGCTTTCGTAGACTCATACTCTGTAGTCAGCTCTTGTTCATTAATCTGTTGCAACTCCCCATAAGCTTCATTCTTTTTTATGCGAATCACAAGGTCTTGATCATCTACTCTCTTTAACTTATATACAGTGTGCCAAGCTCCTTCACCAATCTTTAGAATCTGTTCTGCTTTTACGTTCAACGTATCCAGCACAATTGCATCAAGATTTTCTTTGATCCGTTTCATGGGGTCTATTTTCTCTCCCTCGCAATGTTGTCTCGTTTCATTTTGGTGAAAATACGCTTCTAGAAACGGAGCGTGTTTACGGCAAGATGACGAGTGAGACGGTCCGTTCAGTTGCCTGGTCTTCTGTCTCTAGGTGATGATATTTTTCGAGCAGTGCCCGCATGTCCTGTTGAAAATCATTGAAGGTTTCATCCGTCAGGTGCAATTTCGCGATCGAGAACGTCGAGTGGTCCTGACCTTGCGTTTGAACGGTCTGTTCGAAGTACGTCTGGTACTGCTGCAAGACGTACATGAAGTAGAACGAGACGAAGTTCACTTTTTCATCGTACGTCGCACTGTTCCAGTCTGCTTCGCTGATTTGATAGCCGCTTGTGTTCAAGGCATAGATTTTCTCTTCGACTTTTCCAACACGCTGGACGGCGACGACCTTCAACAACTGATCGTCCATCATCGCATTGACTTGCCGGTACAAAGTTGACTGCGGTACATCCGTTAAACGTTGATTCAGTTGCATGATTGATAAGCCGTCTTCGAGATCAATCAATTCGAGCGCAATCTTAAACCGGACATGATTTTTGAATAAGTTAAAGTTCACGTCGTGTCCCACTCCTTCATCCAATCGTTTCTAAAACTATCTTATCATGCTTTTGGAAACATTCTTAAAAATGATAATGAAAAAAGAGGAAATGTGATGCGTCTCTTGAATGATTTATACTAGAACATCATAAAGAAAGGAGTCATCATATGAAAAATACAAGTTATCGCTACGGTACATATGCACTCATTACAAGCTTTTTCTTATTCTTCGTCGTCCAGATGTTCCGAGCGTATATTGAATTATCTCCAGAATTTCTAGGAGAAAACCTTGGTGAGTATTACTTAACATATTTCCCGATGAGTGCATTGATCCTTGGACTGGTACTACTTATCCACGGCTGGTGGAATGAAGATGAGAAAAAACAGCGTGAAAAGCTAGCTTCAAAAAATCAACAAGAATCAAATGAATCGGTGTGACATCATACCGTTGATAAAGAAGACCGACAACGAATTTTCGTTGCCGGTCTTTATCGTTTCATATGCCTTATTTCGCAAAACGCTTAATCGCGAAAGGTCCGATCGGTTCAGTCGTCGATCGTTCCATGATCAATTCACTGAGTACTTTTCCGACTAAGCTGCTGAACTTGAATCCGTGACCGGAAAAGCCGGCGGCGATCGCGATGTGCGGATAGTCCGGATGCAAATCGATGATGAAATCCTCATCTGGCGTCATCGTATAGAGACACGTTTTGCCGTGAGCTAAAGTTTCGATCGAGGGCATGAACGTATTCGTGAACTGTCGTAAATCAGCCAGATCACCAGTCTCTTGACCGAATGGACGGCGTGGTTGATTCGGATCAACGGGAATCCCACCGTCGTGGCGTCCGATTTTCAGGCCGGTTTGAGCGATGCTTGGAAAACCGTAATAATAACCGGCGGGTGTATCAAAAGCGAAGGCAGGGAACACCGCGTCATTAAATACCTCTTCCGCTGCTTCGAACCAGGCGAACGTCTTGCGGACCGGTCGCAGCGGTAAGGAGAGTCCAGTCTGTTCCAGTAACGGACCAGACCAGGCGCCAGCTGCGACGATCAACGCGTCAGCCGAATAGGTGTCTGATTCGACGGTCACGTCAACGCCAGTGGCGTGGGCAGTGAGCGTCGTCACTTTCGCATTCGTCCGAATGTCGACGCCGTTCGCGACAGCAAGATCGCGATACGCTTCAATACAATCCTCGCACTTCAATACACCAGACGTCGGTTCAAAACAGCAGATATAATCGTTGGACATCGTTAAGCCGGACCAGCGGGTTCTAACTTCCTCAGCCGTCAGGACCTCGAGCGGCAAATCGTATTGTGCTGCACTCCTGATGATCGTTTGCATCGAACGGGACGAACGGTGACCAGCGTTTAAGACTCCCGTGTTCAGGAATAGACTTCGGCCGCTGATCTGTTCTAACTCATACCATAAGCGTTGCGCGGCTAATGCCAGTGGTACGTAGGCTTCACCTTCACCGTAGGCATGGCGAATGATCCGAGTCTCCCCGTGATGGCTCGCCTGATCATGCGGTGGATTGTGGGCATCTAACAATAGGATTTTTTGATCGGTTCGTGAAAGATAGTAGCCGGCTGCCATCCCCATGGAACCGGCACCGACGATGATGACATCATAATGGGACATCTGGTTCGACTCCTTCATATGTAAGTTCACACCAGTATAGAGTGAGAACCTAGAAATGACAAATGAAAGATTAAATCTCGAAGCGACGGGCTTCCTGTTCTAAGTGTTCTGTCCGCTCGTTCAAATCACCGACGAGTGTATGCAGCGTCGTAATCGTCGCAATCATTTGTTCAGACGCAGCGGCAACTTCCTCATTACTCGCTGTATGTTCTTCCGCGACAGCGGCAATTTCCGTCAAGGCATTACGGATGAATCGTTCTGCCTGCAAGACGTCTTCCATCTGTTGCGTCATCTGTTGTGTTGCTGACGAGACGTGCGTGACTTGATCGGTCAACCGTTCGAACGTCGTATCCGTATCGAGGACGATTTGTTCACCGGCTGCTGTTGCTTCGACCGTCGTCTTGAAGCTGTGTTGCATCTGTTGCGCACTGGCTTCGATCGACGTGACAATCGTTGCGATTTCACTGACACTGCTAGCGACGTGGCTTGAGAGATTCTTGACCTCGGTCGCGACGACGGCGAATCCTTTTCCTTGTTCACCAGCGCGTGCCGCTTCGATCGCGGCATTGAGGGCGAGTAGATTCGTCTGTTCGGAAATACCGCGGATGATGCCGACGAGAGTTTGGATATCTGATGATTGCTGTTTCAGTAGATCAATCTGTTCAGCAGACTGCGTGACGTGCTGATGAATGTGGCGCATCTGTTCGACGGAAGCGGACATTTGATCCCGTCCGACTCGTGTCAGTGTTGCCATCTGCTCCGTCGTTCCTTGAATTTCAATACCAGACTGATTCGTCGTCTCGATCAATGCTGCGAACCGATTCATCTCGTCATTCAACGAAAGCGTGACTTGCGTCTGACTTTCGGTCCCGGTCGCGATTTCCGACATCGTATGAGCGATTTGTTCGGACCCGTCGAGTACTTCTGATGTACTTTGATCAATCGATTGACTCGTCGTCGAGACGAGAGTGGCTGTCTGTTTGATATCAACGATCATCGTCCGTAACATCTCGTTCATATCACGAATCGAGATGGCAAGCGCATAGATTTCGTCTCTCGAAGAAATCGTCAAATCGGTCAACGTCTGTTTTGCCTGATCGAGTCGTCCCTCGGCAATCAAGGCAGCGACTTTCTGTAACGTCTCGAGCGGACGTAATTTTCGACCGAGTACGATGTAGAGCAAGACGAGTGTGATCGTTAACAGAAGAAGTAAAAGTCCAATGAAAATCGGTGCATTTTGTTTTAATAATTCTGTTGTGAGGGCATCGATTTCCTTCGCAGCGATGTCGACGCCAAGAATTCCGATGATTTGACCAGACGCATCCTTTAACGGAACGTAGACACTCATATACTGTCCATATGCAGGATCATCAATGATGTCCGTCGCGTGTGTTCCACCATTTAATACGTCCTTCATGTCAGTAACTTTTGCGCCACTCGCCGGTTCATTAATCTTTGCGGCATCTTTCTTAGGGAGACCGTCAATCAGCAAACGGACCTTGTTTTGGTCGATGCGTGCTGTGTATGTATACAAGAGTCCGTTTTGTTTACGTAAGGTATCAAGTTGATTCCGTAGGGTTTCATACTGCTCGGACGCGACAGGCGATTGTAGGAATTCGCTATAAGCCACTGTGTCGAATGTTTTGCTGATGCGAAGCGCGTCTTTTTCGGCGGTCGCTTTCAGCGTTGAGACCGCAGTTTGTTTCGTATTGAAGTATAAGGCCAGACTACTAAAAACAAAAAAGGCAATCAAAATCAAACTGATCATTACTAAAAGACGTGTTCGGATGGAATGGTTCTTGGTTGTGTTTTTCACATGCAACCGTCCTTTCAACTCATATTTTCTATCTGTAACTCATTTATCGGTCGTTAAAATACATATTAAACAGGACTTTTTGAGGATTTTTTTATAAAAGGTCGTAAGAAAAACCGTTTTTTCTTAAAAAAGGATTTATTAAGAATGATTCAGGGCACATATTAGATAGAAAAAAATACAAGTTGAGGGAAGAGGGATTGAGATGGAAAGTGAAGTCGATCATCGAATCAAGGCAAGACATGTATATGAAAATGAATTACGAAGACACGCGGTCAGCACAAAAAAACTACATTTCGATTGATGACATGTCTACGTTGCCAATCGAAGATTCTGTTGAAACAGGGACATCAGGATAGCCATCAATGTGACGCGAACTAAAAAATCCCGCTCTTAGGAGCGAGATTGAACAAAGTGTTAGGTAGGAAAAGCAACGACTAGAATGACAAAAACAATCATGAGCACTTGTTTTTCGGTCATTCAAGTTAGGATTTCATAGGCAACACATAGCGTATTAATAATTGTTGGATACAGGCAAGTAGCGTTCCGATTGTCAACGGAGCAAGAATCAAACCCATTCCGATGATAATCAGACCAGGCGCGTCGTCAATCTGACCAATATAGAAAAAGACGGGAAAGAGACATGCCGTTAAAATGGCGACGATATAAAAAGACAATTTCATCGATTGAATGGAAGCAGTGATGAGTGGAAAAGCCGGAGGAGCCATCGACATATATCGAAGGATGCGGAGCGCATGGAATAAAATCAAAAGAGTCGGGATGAAGATAAGGTATGCGGTCAATAGAACACTGTAGCCAGGTCGCTCGAGTAACAAGTTTTTCGTGATACCATGCCAGACAAGTGGGATACCAAGACCAGCTAAACCGAACAGACTGAAGATGATACCGAAGACGATAAAGCGTAAAAACCGAACTTGCCAGACGAAATGATTCACGATATCAACTCCTTTCGAGGCAACAAACGTTTCTTTTAGTATACTGCATCTCCCGAGAGGCTAGTAGAAAATTCAAGTGAAGAGGCAACCGCACTTTAAAATAGTGTCATGAAGATGAAATAGATTAAGGAAATGGAGGTCACGTGATGAAACGAGAGCAACATGTCACGCCGCATCCAAAAGGTGGCTATCAAGTGAAAGCTGCCGGTGCGACTCGAGCAACCAAACGATTCGCTACACAGAAAGAAGCGATTGCAGAAGGGCGTCGCATTGCGAAAAGTCAGAAGACAGAGCTCGTCATTCATAACAAAGAAGGGCAGATTCGGGAAAAAGATTCCTACGGACATGATCCATTTCCACCACGAGGTTGAGCCATCATATACGACACGTTCTGATCATGAGAGCGTGTCTTTTTAATGATTTTTATGTCAAAAGTTTTTGACATGATGATGGAAGTTCATTACAGTAGAGATGTAAAAAGAATTTGACACGTCGTGGAGGAATGAACATGAGAAACCACATCAAGGAGCGACGTCTAGCGGCAAAATTATCGCAACAAGAACTGGCTGATCGTTGTCAGGTCAGTCGGCAGACGATTAATGCGATTGAAAACAACAAGTATGATCCGACTTTACAATTAGCGTTTAATATCGCCAAAGTCTTACGGACACAAGTCGATCATCTGTTCATTTCAGAACAGGAGGAATGGGATGTCTAAGAAAAAAACGGTTTTATTTTTAGTAACGCTCGTGATACTTGCGAGTCTTACCGTCATCAGTATGATCATCGAAAACAACGTAACGTTCTTCTCGATTGTTCAATTGGCGATTCTGTTGATCATGTTCTTCTCGTATTTTACGTGGGCGCGGACGACGGAGGACGAGCGTCCGGTACCTGATGACGAACTTGGAGAAAAGATTACGATGGAGAGCGGGCTCGTTAGCTACAAAATTCTGATTGTCCTGATTTTTGGATTCATCTGTCTCGATTACTTTTTACATGAATCAGCGAATCTGTTATTGATCGTTTTGTTCGCGATTGCTTTAGTTACACTACCAATCATTGAGTTTATGAAAGCACGTTCCTATCGATGAAGCGGTTTGGAACGGAAAGGAGTAAAGCATGGACGAACAACGATACTGACTTCACTTCCGATGGTACACCTACTATATTATATGGAATGTGCCTGCTGCACCATGCACGAAAAGCGATTGAGCTCGCTCCACTAGGTGTTGCTTATTATGAATTTATCTTGTTTTTTGAGGGCAATCCCATGTCTATCTGTTTAAAGAAGAAATAACTGATACCCACAAACGAATCAAAGAATTGCATAAATGATGAAAAAAATACCTAGATGAGATGACTAATAATCTCTTCTAGGTATTTTTTTATTATTTTGTCAGTACAGGTGAAATCAATGTAGTAACTGTACTGTTTCCTTCTGCAGTTACACGAAGATTCGCCACACCCGTGACATCAATATCAAAGTCTATTTCATCCGCGCCATATACAACATCATAGCGACCGAGTTCTTTTCCGTTATTGTCGGAGAATACAAGTGTCATTTCATCTTCTGGACTCGCATAGTTCAAGTCACTCGAACTTTTTGTCAAAGCTTGTTCAGTCAAAAGGGACAGTTGACCAGATAATTTTTTATATTTTCGATCAAGACTAAAAGTAGCATATTCATCATTGAAGAACCCTGATAAGATTACGTTTTGATTATTTAGTTTACCATTCGCTAAAATGGATTGATTTTTTTCAATCGATTCAAACGATGAAGAGGCGATATGGATCGATGAAAGTGATGTACCTGAAAGTGGTGTTCCGACTTCATAAGCGGTGGAAGTCTCGATTAGAGGTAATCCTGAAAGGTCTGCTAACAATTGTAATGGTACGTATGGCGTTTTACCAAGCATCAACAAACTTTCTGTATTTTTGTACTTACCAGTTACGACTGCTCCGTCTGTGACAAGTGATTTTGAAGATGCGAGAAGGCGATACCCAGTCGAAAGCTCTTTGATCTTCTTTTTGTTCCCTTCGTTCTCGATTTGAAGATTCTTGTACTTAGTATCAAGTGATTTATAAGACTTTGAGAGGCTCGTGTGCTGTCCTTGTAACGTCTTATAAGCGTTTTCCGACTTCTTTGTTTTTTTCTTTTCGTCGGCTAGTTGTTTTTGGAGTGCTGCTTTTTCCTTTTTCAGTTTAGCCACTTCTTTTGAACTTGAACTTGCTTCAACGATTGATGTCTGCATGACACCGAATGCTAATGATGATACAAGACCTGCTGCGATCCATTTCTTCAAGATGGTTCCCCCTTAAATGACAAAAATGATTTCTTACACCTAACAGTATATTCCAATATCACCTTTTTAGATTTCAATCATTTTGAAATGAAGGGAATGTTTTTATAGATTAAATTTGAAACCAATCACTTCGCAATATCGAGTACATATACAAATCATCGAATTGTCCACGCGTTTTCTCATATTGACGAAGCAACCCTTCACGCTGGAATCCGAGCCGTTCAAGCAATCGTAGCGAAGCGGTGTTTGCTGGTAGGACAAGTGCTTCGATCCGGTTGAGCGAAAGTTCTGTAAAGCCATATTCGATGACCGCAAGCGATGCTTCCTTCGCGATGCCTTGTCCCTGATAGGCAGGGCTCAACTCAAACCCAAGTTCTGCCCGCTGATGGCGTTCCGCTTGATTCAAGAAACCGCAACTGCCGATGATGACATCGTCTTCTTGTAACGCAATCCCGAACCGGATACCCGTTCCATCGCGACGAATCGAGGCATACCAGTCAATCTCTTCAAGCGCGTCTGCTTCTGATTGAAAGGCGGCGAGTCCCATCTGTTTGACGACGTGTTCGTCTGATAAATAGGCTAGGACACTCGTAACATCTGCTGGTAACACTTCGCGTAAGACAAGACGGTTCGTTTTAAGCGTTGGGAAAGTATGTAACATTCAAAAAACTCCTTTGCAAGAAAATGTAAAAAAATATTGTCAATGTTTAAGGCATATGGTAAAATTCTCCACAACAAGAGCATATCATTTCGTTGACGAGAAAGAGTAATGATTGTCCCTCTGCCTTACAGAAAACCGGGATTGCTGAGAACCGGTAGCCAGATCAATCATGAAGATCCTCTCTGAGAAGTCACGCTGAACCATTCAGTAAGCGTGACCGGGTGTCCACCGTTACATGGAATGCACATGATAGTGTGCAACTAAGTGCTGTCGAGAACGAGTATTCTCGACGGAATATGGGTGGTATCGCGGTGAAGTCCGTCTCTGTCAAAGGGGGCGGACTTTTTTGTATTCTCTTAGTTACTGACAAAGGAGCGAACAAGAGATGACGTCACAAAACCAAGCAGAAACCGTACAACAACGCGAGGCGCGTGTCCGAAACAGATGGAAACAAGACCAGGTCTTCGCACGATCGATTGAGCAACGCACGGAAGCGGAATTCGTATTCTACGAAGGACCGCCGACTGCGAACGGTTTACCCCACGTCGGTCACGCGCTCGGACGAACCGTCAAGGATACCGTCGCCCGCTATAAGACGATGAAAGGGTTTCGGGTCGAGCGAAAAGCCGGCTGGGATACGCATGGACTACCGGTCGAACTCGGTGTCGAGAAACAACTCGGGATCTCTGGCAAACAAGCAATCGAAGACTACGGTGTTGAAGCATTCATCGCACGCTGTAAGGAAAGTGTCTTCTCCTACGAGGCACAGTGGCGTTCCTTCACGGAAAAACTCGGCTACTGGGTCGACATGGATGACCCTTACGTGACGATGGAGGACGATTATATCGAAAGCGTCTGGCATATCCTCGGGACGATCCATGACAAAGGCTGGTTGACGAAGGGACATCGTGTATCACCGTATTGTCCGAGCTGTCAGACGTCACTCAGTTCCCATGAAGTCGCGCAAGGCTATCAGGACGTGACGGACTTATCGGCGACGGTTAAACTCCCAATCGTCGGCATGGAGCAGACGTTTCTACTTGCGTGGACGACGACACCATGGACGTTACCGGCAAACGTCGCGGTGGCGGTTCATCCGGAATTGACGTACGTCACAGTATCGTTTGAAGGAGAGCTATTCATTGTCGCAAAAGCGTTAGTCGCTGAACTGTTCTCGGAATCCGTCGAGGTCGTATCCGAACAGATTGGTGCGGAACTCGTCGGCTTGCGTTATGAACCACCGTTTGATTTCGTGACGCCGGAGAATGGTCACACGGTCGTCGGGGCTTCCTTTGTCCAAGCGACGAGTGGAACCGGACTTGTCCATCTTGCCCCAGCGTATGGGGAAGAGGATTACCGGGTCGTCCGGGAAAACGGACTATCGTTCGTTAACGTCGTTGATGCTGCTGGGTGTTACACGGATGCCGTTCCACCACTCGTTGGTCGATTCGTCAAAGAGTCAGACGTCGCGATCATCCAGCTGCTCGCTGAACGGGGACGCTTGTTTGCGAAAAAACGCTATACGCACAGCTATCCGCATTGTTGGCGATGTGACTCACCACTGCTCTATTACGCACAAGATAACTGGTTCATCGAGACGACGGTCGTCAAGGAACAACTCCTTGCGAACAATGCGTCTGTGACGTGGTACCCCGATCACGTCAAGGAAGGGCGGTTCGGAAAGTTCCTTGAGCAACTCGTCGACTGGAACATCAGTCGCAATCGCTACTGGGGCACACCACTGAACGTCTGGGAGTGTGAAGCGTGTGACACGACGTTCGTTCCAAAAAACAAGGCTGACTTGTTGCACCGGACGACATCGACGGAATCCGTCGAGTTGCATAAACCATACGTTGATGCGTTATCGGTCTCGTGTCCGACGTGTCAGGGAGTGATGCACCGGACACCAGAAGTCATCGATGTCTGGTTTGATAGCGGAGCGATGCCGTTCGCGCAACAGCATTATCCGTCACGGACGCAGACGCTTAACCGCTATCCAGCCGATGTCGTCATCGAAGGCATCGATCAGACGCGGGGCTGGTTCTACAGCTTGCAAGCGATCTCGACACTCTTCACGGGACAGCCTGCCTATAAGCGTGTCCTCGCACTCGGGCACGTCCTCGACGAGAACGGGCAGAAGATGTCGAAGAGTCGTGGAAATGCCCTTGACCCGGTGGCGTTAATCGAAGCATATGGTGCTGATAGATTACGCTGGGCGCTACTCGTCGACAGCAGTCCGTGGAGTGCGAAACGGTTTGCTGAGCGGATCGTCCAAGAAGCAAAATCAAAACTAGTCGATACACTGGATCATGCCGTCCAGTTCTATCTGACGTATGCCAAGCTGGACGGATTTGATGGCTCACGTCCGCAAAAACGGACGCGTCTCGACGAATGGTTGCTCTCGCGTGTCCATCAGACGACGCAAGACGTGACGGATGCGATGGACGATTATCAATTGACTCAAGCAGCACGGAGTCTTGCGCAACTCGTCGGTGAGATCAGTAACTGGTACATCCGCCGTTCGCGGGAACGTTTCTGGCAAGCTGACTGGTCGCAAGAGAAACAAGCCGCGTACAAGACGCTTCACTTCGCACTTTCGACGACGGCACGACTACTCGCTCCGTTCACGCCGTACCTTGCTGATGATGTCTATCAGCGATTAACAGGAATGAGCGTGCATGTAGCGGATTATCCGGTTGCCGATCCATCGATGCTCCGACCTGATCTGGAATACGAAATGGCACAGGTTGTCTCTGTAGTCGAGTTAGGACGACAAGTACGTAATACGCACGCTTTAAAAGTCAAACAACCGCTTGCTAGCCTAAGCGTCCAATCAAGCGAAACCTTTTCGTGGGCGGACTATACGGCAATCATTCAAGAGGAACTGAATGTAAAAGACGTCCAAATCGTTCCGACGACGCAAGCGACGACAAGCTTCCGTCTTAAACTGAACTTCCGCGTAGCCGGAGCGAAATTCGCACAGCAAGCAAACGCGATCCATCAATGGCTAAAACAATTGTCTGCACAGGAGACTTCAGACTTGCTCGAGACAGGAAGATTGATCTACCAGACCGCTTCAGGCGACGAAGTCGAAGTGCGTCAAGCAGACGTCATCGTTGAACCAATCGTCAAGGCGGGCTTTGCTGCTGCGACAAGTGGTGGACTCACCGTGACGCTCGATACGCGGATCACGGAAGCACTGGAGCAGGAACGCTGGATGCGGGAGCTCGTTCGCTATATCCAGTCTGAACGAAAGGCACAAGCGTTATCGCGGGACGCCCGAATCGATCTCGTCTTATCGGTCGATGCGACGTTCCAACCGATCGTCGAAACGTTTGAGCCTTTGTTATTCAAACACCTTGCCTTATCCTCCGTGCGAACTGAACCGCTACAGGGAGCAGGGGATGTCCAGCTAGGCGGACACGATGTCGGTGTCTCGTTCGCACCAACGAAAGAATATTGTTAAGGAGAAGGTCATGATTGCATTAGAAGGTCGACTCGTCGACGGTTTGTTAGAGGTTCAAAAAGAAGAAGGATACGTCTCGCGAGAACGTTTCATCTTTAACCGAGGAGCAACGGACGAACAGCTCGCGCTGTTACCTGAGTGGACGGCAGACGACTATCAGACGTTCTTACGTCAACATAACGGGGCGAAGCTCTTTCAGCACGAAACGTTATCGTACAACGATGGATTCGAACTTTTTTCGATTGAGGATTGCCTGACGTATAGCGAGATTTGGGAATGTCCCGAAGACTTCTTGGCGATCGGCGCAGGACCAGACGGGGAGTGGATCGTATACGAGATGAATCGACCGGCAGGAAATCGGATCTGGAGTGGGGAATTTCTTAATTTCGAGGAATGGAAAGAAGACACGATGCCGTTCGGCTTTGAGCGATGGCTCGACTACTTGATTGTCGCGCAAGGCACACCATTTTGGGAGTGGTTAAGTTAAGAGAGGGAGAGTATTATTGGATATTCAATTAAAGACAGCGTCTCTTGCAGACGCTGCGAAACTTCACACGCTTCAAATCAAGGCGTTTTCAGAGACGCTCGAGCGGTATCAAGATTTTGCGACGAATCCGGCGAACGAATCGATTGATCGTGTCATTCACCGGATCACGCATCCGAGTAGTACGTTTCATCAAATCATCGTCGACGGTGACGTCGTCGGCGGGATTTGTGTCGTTGCGAAAGCACCGACTCGCTACGCCATCAGTCCGATGTTTTTAGATCCAGCCCGTCAAGGTAAAGGGATCGCCCAACGCGCATTACAGCTCGTTGAAGCAGCGTATCCGGCTGCTGCGACTTGGGAACTGCGGACGATTCGCGAAGAGACACGTAACTGTTACTTTTATGAGAAGATGGGTTACCGATTGACTGGTGTCAGTCAACCGCTCAATGAACGGGCGACACTCGTTTCTTATCAAAAATCAGTTTCGGAATGAGCGGGTTTTATCGGAAGGAAGAACCACCACAGATTCGTTAATAGAGCGGCAAGGACGGCAAAGTTAAACAGATAAAGACAAAAGAAGAAGACGAACTCACCGATGTCCTCAAGGTTAGCTAACGGATTATCGACCAAGTACGATTCGTGACTGACCCCGAAGATGAATAAAGGAAAGAAGACATAGAAGTATCGTTTCCAAAAGAATGACGCACGACCTGTTTGAGACATATGAGCACCTCCTGAAGGAATGGCACGCTTCTTCTGACCGGAAGAAGCGTGTGTTCGTTTACGATAAAGATGGTGTACCGACGACTTCGACGTGGCGCGTGACCGTATCAAACAGACGTGTCCGCGTATCGTTATGAGACAACAGCAACGGTTCACCGGTCTCGTCATAGATGAAGGCAATAGGAATAGAAAAACCACAGTTGCGGTACGAACCATCGGCATGACTCGTTCCGATCATGAGCGCTTGTTGCGCCTGACTGATACTACGTGCTTCACCGGACCACTCAACGTACTGTTCCTCGCTGAACATGCCGACGCCAATCGGATTGAAGATGAGATCAAGTCCGGATTCCTCGCGTAGTCCATCTTTTCCTAAGAAGATTTCGCGGCAGAGGACGTATCCATAGCGGAATAACCCTTCGTTTGCTGTTGAAGGCGTATAAAGCGGTCCAGCTTCTGGTGTTTTTGCGCGATCAAGCAGAATCGTCCCGGTCGCATCGATGATGACAGCGCGATCGAGATTCGCTTCATCCTTGTAACCGACGACGATGGCTGTTTCGAACTGTTTGGCAAGATGTTGCACGCGTTCGAGTTCCGTGACCGTACAATAGCCTTCCGGGTAGACAATCAGATCGACTTCAGGATAAGCGGCGATTTCACGTTCGAATTGCTCGAGTCCGGTCTCGCGTTTTGGTTGAGCGATTAATAATTTCATCAAAACATCCTCTCAGGCATAAATATATCTGAAAAATCAGACTTTACATTCGTAATGATTTTACCATTAGTGGTAAAATAAAGCATATCGCTTTTTGATAAATTTTACTGCAATTGAAGGAAGGTCATCAGCTTGAACATTTTAAAAACCATTCTTGTGACACGTCATCTACAAGCAATGAAAGATTTTTACATAAATCAGATCGGATTCCCGCTCGTCTCGGAAACGAACGATTCGTTTACGATGCAAATCGGTACGGATCAGCTGACATATCGACAGACGGATGATGTTGATACGCAGTACCATATGGCGTTCAACATTCCGGAAAACGCCTTCCAACAAGGAAAAGCGTGGCTCGTAGAACGGACACCACTCTTGATCGAAGACGGACAGGATGAGATTTATTTTGACTTCACGGATTCGCATTCCTGTTACTTTTATGACCCGGATGAGAACGTCTTGGAACTGATCGCGCGGCATCAAATCAATCCGTCTAAAGCGGAACTGACGTTTGATGTATCCGACATCCTCGGAATCGGTGAGATGAGTCTGACGGTGAAAGATGTGCTTGAAGTCGGTGAGCAGCTAGCGGAGATCGGCGTTCTCGAGCGACGGGAACGTCCGCTCAATGGCGCGTCACTCAACTTCCTCGGACCGGTCGCGGATGGAACGCATATCTTGCTCGTCCCAGAAGGTCGGACATGGTTGTTCTCACCGAAGACGGCGAAGGTCAGTCCGATCGAGATGGAACTCGACGGCAGACATCGGGTCCGGCTTGATGCAGCGGGCGTATGGCATCAAAGTACCGTTTCTTCATAATTCATTATTCTAAAAAGTGAGGGAAGTAAGATGAACAAAGCGGTGAATGCGAGTATCGCGTTCGGATTATTGTTGTTCGTATGTGGTTTCTTTTTTCTGTTTGGCTATTTGACCCGGTCGATGCCGATTCAGCAAGGCGGTGACCCGGTCATCTTACCTGTCGCAGCACTCCTCGTTCTCCTACCGTTTGTGATCCGTGAAGGCATGCGCGTTTTGACGTATGTCTCGCTGACACGTCGACAGGTCGGCGTACTCATCTTACTTGCAATCAGTGGAATCATACTAAGTAGTTGGATTGAGGTGCAGCAGAATGTGGCACTGATCGATTTCCGTTCTCTCTTTACGATTCATACGTACGTACTTTTTGTTTCGGGCATCATCTTGTTGTGTCTTCTATTGACGGGACTCAAACGGATGCGCGTCCGAACGAAAGTGATTTAAATGTAAAAGGACTGAATGACATGGGATATATCACAGAATTACGCAAACTCGTCGGCACACGACCACTCGTCATGGCAGGGGCGTGTGTCATCGTCGTCAACGATAAACAAGAAGTCTTATTACAACTTCGGCAAGATAATGGTTGCTGGGGACTCGCTGGTGGAGCGCTTGAGATCGGTGAGACGCTCGTAGAAACAGCAAAACGTGAATTAAGGGAAGAGACCGGTCTTGAAGCGGAGCATCTCGAATTATTGAACGTCTATTCGGGTGATGCTTTTTACTATAAGTATCCGCATGGGGATGAAGTCTATAATGTGATCTCGGCATTTCTGTGTACAGCTTATACGGGTGAAGTGGTTCGGGATCCGTCAGAAGTCGCAGAATTACGCTTTTTCGCTATGGATCAGCTACCAGAAAACCTCAATCCACCGGAACGACCGATCTTGATGGAGTATGTTCAAAAACAACGGACAGCGCATCACCTCTCCATTTGAAGCAAAGGATAAAAAACAAAAAATCTTGAATGAACTGTTCATTCAAGATTTTTTGTTGCACTGGGACGCGTTTCAGCCTGTAGCATCAAGAGGACACGAAAAGGAGGAAACGCGATGCGATGCTTTGCGATTGATTTAGATGGAACGTTATTGAATAAGGAACACGGGATTTCGGATGCCAATCAGGCAGCCATCAATAAACGGCAAGCCCAAGGAGATATCGTCATCATCGTCACCGGGCGAGCTGCCTTTGATGCGCGACGGATTTTAGCGCAACACGGACTGGATTGTCCGGTCATTGGTGCGAACGGGGCAGAGATCGAGGTGGGACAAGGTAGACGATATTTTTTGAATCGTTCCAGTAGTCGAACGGTTTGGGAGATAGTACGTTCTACAAACGTATTCATACATATTTATCTACAAGACAAAATCCTGTTACCGCAGTTTTCGCTTGTTGCCCTTCAAGGCGGAGATCGTGCGTTTCAAGAAGCCATTCAGGCTCAATTAACGCAATACGGTGTCGAGAAAGTTGACGAAATCACAATTGATCAGCTGGACGTCATCAAATTCATGTTCGTCTCACCTGACAGATGGAGACTCGAACACCTCGAACAGCAACTCCTTCAGCTGAAGATCTGTTCCGTGACACGATCAGGTGCCTATAACTTAGAAGTCATGGCAAACGGCGTGACGAAAGGGACCGCCATTCAAGAAATTGCGAGAGCGTACGAGATGACACTCGAGGACATCATTGCAATCGGTGACAATCAAAACGATCTACCGATGTTCGAAGTGGCGGGAACATCGATTGCCATGGTAAACGCTGAAGCGTCTGTCAAAAGCAGAGCGACATACCTCACCGGTGACCATGACGAGGACGGTGTAGCGGAGGCATTAAACGACTTAGAACGATGGGAACAAAAGAAGGAGGGACAGCATGGCGAACATCTCGGACATCGCTAAACAAGCTGGCGTCTCGAAGTCGACGGTATCCCGTGTCTTAAACGGTCATAAGCATGTATCAAAAGAAAAGCGACGGATCATCTTAGACGTGATGGAGCGACTGGAATATAGTCCGAACGGAAATGCGATCAACCTCTCACGCGGTAAGACGAATACGATTGGTGTCCTCGTGCCGCGTGTCGGTCATCCGTTTTTTCATCAATTAATCGAGGGGATCGGTCAAGTGTGCATGGAACGAAACCACACACTCCTTGTCATCCAGACGGAACACGATCCAGCAAAAGAAGAAGCGAGTATGCAATACCTTCGCGATAAGCGGGTTGACGGATTGATCATTGGCGCCATCAGTCAGCCGCAGTTACTTAAAACGATGCGGACGCTTGGACCAGTCGTTGCCTGCGAAGACCATCAGGATATCGTGCCGTCGATCTCTTTTAATCATGGAAAAGCGATGACGATGTTGCTGCAACATGTAGAAGAACGAGGAGCAAAAACAGTCGGTCTCTGTCTTGGAAATCCAGATAGCGGAGTCGGAAGAGTCAGACGGGATGCGTTCGACCAATATCTCAAGACGTCTTCGCTCCGTCATGGAATTCAATGGTACGCGGATCGGTGCTATTCTTTCGAAGACGGACAAGCACTCGCAAATCAGCTTCTAACATCGACTTACCAGATGCCATCATCGTCGGCAATGACGAAGTCGCAGCAGGTCTTATCCATCAATTTCGCAAGGATGGCATTCGGGTGCCAGAGGATATCGCCATTACGGGATTTGATGATCGACCGATCGCACGAGCGCTTGGATTGACGACGATCCGGCAACCAGTCGTGGGGCTTGGGCGACTAGCGGCAGAGCGGTTATGGAATGATGGATTGAAACATAATAGTAACGGAAGTGCGTTACTTGAACCTTCCTTGATGATTCGCGAAACGACTTAACGAACTAAGTGATGGGAGAAATATGGCGATGACTAACGAAAAAAAGGTTCTACCGCTACCGTAATGACAATGTCTGACGAACGAGTACGCAAATACTTCCATGAATCGATTGAAAAACAACGAATCTTACAGGAATTTCGTATGCTCGAAGAACTCGAGCGGACGGTTATCCCGACGCCAAACGTATATGCTGTTGCATTAGAAGATTCGCCGTTCATTGAGATGCAGCAGATCGACGGCAACGAAATGTTAGAGTTGTTTGATCCCTCCCGAATAACGGATTTTCTTAATGCCTTCGCGACATTACATCAACGGATTCATCAGCATCAATCGCGTGTAGCACCTGGATGGCACGATGTCACCCATCAAAAAATGCGTCATCTATCACCTGCGTTACGCTTGAAGGCGGAACGATTGTTAGAGACGCTTCACATTCCGCAACAACAAGGATTGCTCCACGGGGACTACCATTTCCAGAATATCCTCGTGACAGCGGAAGCGGATAAAACGTTCGTCGTCATTGATTGGCATGATGCGACGACAGGGCCACCGATCGCGGATGTCGCGCGGACGTTGCTCTTGCTGCGAATAGCAGGTGAAACAGCAGTGCCGGACGAGGTACGACGATACGTCTGTGGAGAATACCTCGACCGCTATCAAGCTGTTTCGTCAATCCAGCTATCGAATCTTGCAGACTGGTTACGACTCATGGTCATTCTTAGGATGCTTGAGCAAATCCCGGATGCTGAACAAAGTCGGTTAAAGGAATTGATCAGTCATCCAGATCTCAGCTCATATTTTTTTAATACTTAAGTATATACAGGTAGGAGGAACGCCATTCATGAGAACCATCATCTCGATCCAAGGGGCTATGGCATCCGGGAAGACGACGCTTGCGCAAGCGCTCGAAGACGCTTACCCGGAGTTGCATGTCTATTATGAAAATCCGTATCCGATCGTTCAAAAACGAAAAGAGCTCGGATTAGACATCCGTACCGAAGACGGATTCGTTGAGAATCAGCGCCTGTTCATTCAAGCGGAAATCGAACGATTTCGCCATTTTCCCGATGGACACATCATATTAGATCGTGGTCCGGAGGATCTTGAATTCTACACGCTTCAATATCCACAGATACATGGGCATGACTGGGATATTGAATCTCGTTTAAAGACGGAACTTGAAGCATTAAGAGAATATCGGTCCGACCAGATTCTTTATTTACGCGCGTCAAACCAACTCTTACAAACGCGTCGGGACGCTGATCAGACAAGAACTCGTCAATCTTTTGAACAACATCAACCGCTTTGGGCACTCGAAGAAAACTGGTATAAACAGTTTCCGGTCTATTCGATTGATACGACGGCGAAAACGCCGGAGCAAGTCCGACAAGCAGCGATTCATCAGTTGTCTGTCACTGGAATCTTAGGAAGGGGGAGCGAAATATGAACTTGAAAGAACTGACGTATCCCCTCATCGAGGGACAAGATGAAAAACAGGTCTATTGGATAGAACAGGGAGAATCGGTTCAGATCGGACAGACCTACGAAACGATTCGGTTAGAAAAAACAGCACATCAATCCATCTTGGTACGGGAGCAAGAATTGGTGTCAGAAAAAATCGGCAATCGAACTATCCGCCTGACGATGGATGCAAAAAGTTATGCGCCATTCGAATTCGTCGAATACCAAGCTGGTGTTCAAACTGTGCATGCGTTGTATCGAGCGGATGAAGTCGTGATTACGCGAGGAAATGAAAAGTCGGTCCTGTCGATTCATGCTGAAACTGTTGATTTATTTTCAATCGAATTGTTGTTGCGAGCATTACCGCTAACCGTCGATTCGACACTCTCGTTAAATGGTTTTAGTGCCGTTTCCGGACGTGAGGTGCCGATTCAGGTGAACCCTCTGCGGAACGAACTATTGACGACTGAGTCAGGCGAACATGTAGAGACGCTTTGCGTTCACGTTACGTTTGGTGAGCGGATTCAGTATTACTGGATTGATCCAGTCAAGCGGGAGTTGTTAAAACAGTCCTCCCAGATTGCCGACGGGGTCTCATTGGAATTTCGTCGATGAAAAAAAGAGCTGACTCAAAAGTTGGTCTCTACAAAGAAAAGGGTGGCAGAATGATGATCTGCCACCCTTTTCTCGTAAAAATGACGCGTCACACGCCACCCCTACAGGAAAAAGCGCATTATGCGCTGTCAGACAAACAAGATCCGCTTTCCTGCTTAAATGAAGCAGGATAACTGGCTTGTGTCTCGTCTGAGGAAAGGGCGTGAAAAGACGCGTCATTCTTTTTTGAGTCAATACCATTTGTTATAGCTGAAAATGATGTTGCATCGCTTCGAAAATCCGTTTACTTGCTTTCGTATCGTCAAACGCATAAATGTGACTGAGATGACGTTTAAACTTTTTAGGCATCTTCGATTCGCGTAGTGATTCCATCAAGGCGTCTCTTGTTTCGATGACGTCTCCTGGTAACAAATCCGTCGATTCGCCGGCATTATCTTCGCCGACTAAGACAGGTGGACGGTAGTAGATGACCTTTTTATGCATCAAGGAGAAATCGAGACCGACACTCGAATAGTCGGTGATCAACACATGATGATTTTCAAGTAGCTCCTTGACTGTGAACGCATCCTGACTGATGACATCGACGAAGTCCGAGTGGAATAAGTGACTGAACTTTTGGAAGTTGCGGTGGAGATAGAAAGAAGCTTCATACTTATGTTCCATGACGAGTTCTCTCAACCGTTCATCCGTGATCAACGCTTGAAACTCCTGATAGTAGTCACTCTCCATAAATTGTTCATCTGGATACGTATCGATTTTCGGTCGCCACGTTGGCATGATCAACAGCTTTTTCCGATTCTTGTATCGCTTGATCCAACGTGATCGTTCAGTGATCAATTGATCGAATCGAGCGAGTCCTGTCACAATGATTTCGTCAGGATGAAAACCGTAATCGCGGGCGATGAGCTGTTTCTCCCGTTCAGAGGAGACGACGAATAAATCGGTGAAAGGGTGCGGCATCTTTTTTCCATAAAGATTACTGACATCTTTTGACCCGATGACGCCATGTTGTAAGAACAGCTTTTGTTTCGTTTGAATCAACGCTTCCGTTTTATATGTAGCAAACGGTAAGACATAACTCGACGAATGCGTATGGCAGAGAATATCTGCTGCTTGAACGACCTCGATGTTCTCTGGTGATTTGTAGAAAACGATATGGTTCTCATATCCAGTAAGCTTTTTCAGGTCTGGACTCGTCCGACTGATGATGTAATAGATGTTGAACTGTTTCCGGTAGGTATCGACGAGATACTTAAAGAAAATCATCCCGTTATCTTGTGCTTTATCCGGATATTCAAAACAGATGATCGTCTTCTTCGTAGGATCCAGTCCAAGTAACGGTTGGGGATTTGCGTAATACTTGACCGTTTCGACGGGTACTGGAATCAGACGCATCGCAAGACGTTCCGACACGGTTGAGTACGGTCGAATCAGTATATCGTATTGATCATTAAACGGTAACCAATGCTCATCGTTCAAGAGTTCCGGATGGTTTTTAAAGTGGCGAATCCGAGGTGTAAAACCAGAAATCGGCATCTCACGAATCGAAAAGCCAAACAATAGGTCGTAGATGTTTACATTAAGGGTTTCGTAGTCATACTGGTCACCGAGCAATTGATTGACGAGTTCTTTTTCGATCACTGCCTCGACCTCTGTTTTGAAACGTCGGGCATCGACCGGTGTGACGCTGAAGCGTTCAATCGGCAGGGTGATTTTTTGTTCCAGATGTCTGAATTTAATGAAGCAACTCGGCTGCTCCACTTCGAAGTACTTCGAGTGAAATGAAAACTTCAAGAGAAGCGAATCGTTGTGTCGAGTCAAGCCTTCAAACATGATGTCTTGATTGTAGAAATTCATGATGGACGGTTTTTTGTTATAGATCAGACTAAGCTCATCGTCTTGATCGATGAAAATGAAATAGGAATGTTTCCCTTGTTTGATGTAACTATTCGGTGCGATGTCCAGTGGCTCCGAAAGATGTTTGAACGAGATCGGTGTTCCGGATTCATCGACGAATTTAACAGGATGATTCTTATTTTTGAAGATATCAAGCAATGTATCGATTGATAGCACAAAGGCTGTCTCAATTCGTTGGAGGGGTATCAGTTGTTCATTGATCGCTAACTGTAGGCTTTGGTGCGGAAGATTCTCGATCAAAAACGTATGATCACGACAGGTGATTTTCATTGGTGCATGGCTTCCTTTCATACTCTGATTCAGTCGTTCTTAAACTACATCACCTACCATACAATATCTTCCGATTTCTGCAAAGATGTAGATTGATTGGAAACCAATCCAGTATAGTCTTCTGGCTAAAGGATATTGGGAAAAGACAGACTTTACCGCATCTTCGACAGACTATTGGTTGCAGAACTGTGACAATGATTGGGTATTATGCAAAACCAATTGACTTTGTTCGTAAAAAAGGAGATAAATAGAAACTGTATTGGTAAATGCGACTGGTATCGCAATAGGTTTATGAAAAAGAAAAGTCGGCTATATATAGAGGTTGAACTCACAGAAAAAAACAGGGATCAATCTTGAAGGGTGAAGGGGAGTAATGACAGATGCTGTATACGGTAACATCGACATTACCACCAAAACACGGTGGTAGAACGAAGTCGTTATTGAGTCGGATCGCGCTCATGGAACAAGAACTTGGCGCCGGTTCAACAATCGTCACGACGAACTATAATGCAAACTATATGGAAGTCTACGAATTGTTCCGAACGGAAGAAAAAGTCGGTCCGAAAGTACAATTTGAAAATATCTACGATTGGCTATCAGATTACAAATTGTTAAGTATTCCAACGACTCGTTTTCGTAACAAACCGATCATCAAAGAAACGGCGCGTGAAATCGAAGGATTGAAAAGCGTCGAGAAAAAAGGCAGTGACGCCGTTCGTTATTATGATGAGGAAGATGAGTATGTCCTCTACCGTAAATTTTACCCTGAAACGCAAGTCGTCGAATTCGAGGATTTCATGACGAACGCTTCCCGTAAAAAAGTCGAGCGCTGGGAATATAACGTCTACGGCCAATTACACCGGAAGACGATTTATTCGCCGGTCCATCATGGAAAGATGATGGAAGAGTTGTATGATTCGGAAGGCAATGTCTATTGTAAGAAGTTTTACAATGAAATGGCGCGCCCGAAGCTCATCTTGATTCAGTTATACCGAAACGGCAGAATGTACAAAGCGTTCAAAAAAGAGAAGGACTTATTTGAGTATTACTTCAATCGATTATTTAAAGACGGTGATGTCTTGTTCGTCGATGCGCGTTTACTCGACCGCTCGATTCTCAACATCAAGGCAGATGTCAAACGGGTCATGGTCATCCATAACTCACACTTGGATGGTTCGACCGTCAAAGGATCATATACGACAATGTTCTCGGAATCCGATAAAGTGACACGTTTCATCAGTCTGACGAATCACCAAAAAGAAGACATTTTGGAGCGGTATAACATCCCGCAAGAGAAGATTTCCATCATTCCTCACTTTATCGTCCCAGAACAGGTGCAACGACGGGAACAGGTCAAGGATCAATTCTGTTTCATCGGTCGATTCGGTCTGCAAAAACAGATGGATCATTTGATTAAGAGTTATGCGATTTTCAAACAGTCAGGTCACGCGACGAAGCTTGTGCTCTACGGCATGGACGAACAAGGACAACTGGCGATGATGGAGAGTTTGATAGAAGAGCTTGGCTTACAGGACGATATCGAAATCCACGGCTTCACGTCGAATCCGGCAGAAGTGTTCCGGGAATCAAGAGCATCACTGTTGACGAGTGAATTTGAAGGATTTGGACTGACGGTCATGGAAAGTATTAATGTGGGCTGTCCGGTTATCTCTTATGACGTCAAATACGGACCACGCGAAATCATCGCTCACGGCGAGAACGGCTACCTCGTTCCAGCGAACGATATGGAAGCTTTTGCTGCCGCGATGGTGCAACTCGTTGAACGACCACTCGAGCGCGTCGAGACGAAGCCATCGCTTTACCTCGAGACAGCTGTAAAGAACTATGGACGATTACTAGAAGAATTAAGCAACTAAACCTACTACTTGAACGATGAAGAGGATGAACGTTATGAAGAAAATCACGAAAGCCATTATTCCAGCAGCAGGACTCGGAACACGTTTCTTACCTGCGACAAAAGCCATGCCAAAAGAGATGTTACCGATTCTCGATAAACCGACGATCCAGTATATCGTCGAAGAAGCGGCAAAAGCCGGTATCGAAGATATCATCATCGTCACGGGTAAACACAAACGGGCTATCGAAGATCATTTCGATAACCAAAAAGAACTCGAGATCACGCTCGAGAACTCCGGGAAGACGGAATTACTCGAAAAGGTTCAATTCTCGACGAACCTAGCGAACATCTTCTATGTCCGCCAAAAAGAACAAAAAGGTCTCGGTCATGCCATTTTGACGGCGAAACAGTTCATCGGGAACGAACCGTTCGCAGTCTTACTCGGGGACGATATCGTTGAGTCGGACGATCCGGCAATCAAACAATTGATGGACGTCTACGAACAGACGGAGAAATCGGTCATCGGTGTACAAGAAGTCCGTCCGGAAGATACGCATCGTTACGGCATCATCGATCCTGTTTCGCAAAACGGACGACTATATGACGTGAAAAAATTCGTCGAAAAACCGGCTCTGGGCACAGCACCATCAAACCTCGCAATCATGGGGCGTTACGTACTGACACCGGATATCTTTGATTATCTAGCGAATCAAGGAGAAGGGGCGGGCGGTGAGATTCAATTGACGGATGCGATTGAACGCTTGAATGCGGATAGCCAAGTCTTTGCGTATGATTTCGAAGGCAACCGCTATGATGTCGGAGAGAAACTCGGCTTCGTCAAGACGACGATTGAATACGCGTTGAAAGATGCAGAGATGCGTGACGAACTGAAAGCTTTCATCAAGACACTAGACATTTAACATGATGGACCACTCTGACAAGATTCAGGGTGGTTTTTTTGTGATTTCTGAAACCAATCCGTCGAGTCGAAACGTAGAAGAAATGAGAAGAGAGGTGCTACATATGTTAACGTGGCTCGGTATGAGGACTGATAAAAAAGCAGGACGACAATTTTTCACAGGTGTCGAAAAGAAAACAATTTTCCTGATCTTGCTTCTATCGCTTGTGATCTTGAAGGGTGTGAAGTGGGGAGTGACAGCACTCATCCCAACGGCATTTTTCAGTGATCCGATCGTTTCCGTGTTACCAGGCGTGCTTGGCGTCCTAACAGCAGTCGTTTTCGTGCTTTTGGTAGAGCGCTCCCTGCAAGATAAGTCGAGTGAAAAGTAAGAGATACACGAAGACCACCTGAAGTTTGTCGATTCAGATTGAAGACAATGTGCAATTTTTCTCTAATTGAGAAAGATTGCGCTTTTTCGTTTATCTCGAATCATTTTCCAGGGTCAAGCTTCTCGCGGATGCTCCTGCTTATTTTTCTCTAGAAGGCGATTTTGAGCGAAAAAATGCTTATGTGATACTTTTTCTAAATTCATCCAAATCAAACGAGAAATTGATGATTTCGTTCCATAAATTGTTAGGTAGAACGTAATTGTCTCCTCGTTAAAAATAGGATAAACCTTTTTTTAAGTTGAATTGGTAAAAAATAAATGTAATTATATAAATATAGTAAAATTGAAATGTTTTACTTCTATAAAAGTAAAATAAAGTATGGAGAATTGAGAGGTGATACAGAAAGATGAAAAATCAAATTTTAGAAAGTGTTTTCGCAGCAATGTTTTTTCTTATTTTTCTAATGTTTTTTGAAGGAATGCCGAAGTCGACTGATACATGGGTCGAATATGGAATAAAGTCTGTGGCAATTGCTGTCATTTTCCTAATAACGGAAGGTATTTTTTCTAAAAAATCTCTCAAAAAAAACACATCAAATCAATAAAGTATTCAATTGTTTTAATGCTGAGTACACGATAGAAACAAAGCCCACATGTGCGTTATAATGTGGGCTTTCTTCAATGCAAAGTGATCGAGTGAAATATATTACGATATGACGAATCCATTATTTTCACTAATACCGTAATCCAACTCGAGGTTATTTCTTCATCCATTTCGCACTCCGACCAAGACCTGATGGGGCAATGATCCCTTCGTCACGTAAGTCACGCAACACGCGATTGATTGTTGCCTCACTGATGTCGGGGCACGCTTTCCGTACGTCTGCCTTCGTGAATGGTGTGATTCGTCCTTCGACGAAACGACGAATCCGACTGTTCTTGTTTTGACTACCGGTCGTGACCAAACCGACGCGATCTTCGAGTTCTTTGTAGGCAGCAAGAATCGTACTCAACAAGTAGTTGATCCAAGGAAACGGATCTTGTTGGTTTTGGTGCCAACGAACAGAAGAGAGACGGAGTGACTCATAGTAATCTTCCTTCCGTGATTCGACGATTTTCTCAAGACTGATATAGCGTCCGACCTCGAAGCCATACTGATAGAGAAGCAAGAGTGTCAACAATCGTGCCATCCGACCATTCCCGTCGTTAAAAGGATGAATGGATAGGAAATCGAGAACGAACAGACTCGTCAGGATGAGCGGATCGACGTCCTCGTGTTGCCGACGCTCACGTAGGCTGTCACATAACGTCTGCATCGCTGCCGGAGTTTCGAATGCTGGAACGGGAATGAAGCGCGTCCGGCGCGTGCCATCCGGGTATGTCTCGCTGATCTCGTTATCGACGTTCTTCCACCGCCCACCTTCGACGGGGACAAACTTATAGAGTTCCTTGTGTAGTTGCAACAGAATGTTCGCATTGACAGGGATGTCCTCGGCTGAGGCATGGATCAGGTTGAGGACGTCCCGGTAACCAGCAATCTCTGCCTCGGAACGATCTGCGGGATCAGCTGACTTTGACATGATAGTTTGGAGACGACTCTCCGTGACGATGATTCCTTCAATCGCATTCGAGGCTTTCGTCGACTGGATGACGGCGACATCGCGTAAGGTGTTGAGGATTTGAGGCGCTTGCTGTTTATAGAGATCCTGCTTTCCTTTGTACTCATTGATCCGTCCAATCAAACGGACGGTCTCCATCGGCAGGGCGAGACTTTTGAGATAGGTATATGTATAGTCGCGCATTCGTTGAACTCCTTTCACGAAATAGATCATTTTATATTAAACATATTCATTTTTACACTTTTTGACTATGTTTATCGCTATTATAACGTATTTAAAAGCATTCAAGCATAGATAAACATAGTCAAATCACTATAATTTGACTATGTTTATACGTGTTCTGATCATGATTATTTTTCTTTTAATTCTAACGATTTCCTTAAAATAAATAAATGTAGTGAATGACGAACCGAACTGAGTACAAAAGACATCGGATACTCAAAGTCGTTTTTGCGCATTTCTCAATGCCCTTGTTGTAAAATAAGATAGATAACGACGGAACAGGTGAGGGGCGAACGGACATGACGAAGCGATCGATCCAAGATGCTGCTTTTTTGGGCAAACGAAAACAAGTAATGCGCTGCATCGAACGTGGTGACGATCTGAACGAACTGGATGAAGAAGGGTTTGCGGCACTTCATTGGGCAATTCAGGAAGGGTACCAACGGATCGTCGAATTATTGCTCGATCACGGTGCGGATGTTAACCTTCCGAATCAAGACGGAATGTCACCGTTGCATATCGCGCTATATGATCAAAAGACGGACATTGCGCTACTTTTGATCAAGCGAGGCGCTCATCTTGACTTAAATGAATATGGCTTCTCAGCGCTTCATTTAATAGCGGGGCGGTCCGGCAATAAAAAAGTCTTACGCAAACTAGCGCAGAACGTCGAATTGTTACATCAACGGACCGATGATGGGGAAGGTGTGACACCGCTACATTATGCGGCGCAAGAAGGCAAGTCGAAAAAAGTCCAACTGTTACTGGATGCAGGAGCAGAAGTCGATGCCGTCGGACTGGACGGATTCACACCGTTGTATCTCGCAGTCGGAAATAATCATCCGAAAGCGGTCAAAGTGCTTCTAAAGGCGGGAGCCGACATCGAGGCGGAAAACGTTGCGGATGGCGATACGGCAGTCCTCGCATTAGCGAGTGCTTATGGCTATGAACGCGTCGTCCGGTTATTGCTCTCTTATGGAGCCGATCCACTACATCGAAATGAGGACGGGCGGACAGCGCGTGATGCGGCACTTGATAATGAACACCATCAGATTGCGGAAATCTTGCGACAAAAAGAGATCGATGCGTCGTCATGATGTGAGCAAAAAAAGTGATCCAACGCAGAAGACCGATGAACGGTTCTTCTACGTTGGATCTTTTTGCATTCGCATTAAATGATTACATCGAACGACAAATTCGTCGGATGTAACGGAAGAATCTCCTGAGGTAATTGATTCGTAGTCGGAATAGATGTCTGAACTTCATGACAGATGAATGAATCTGCCCAAACGGTTCCGCTTCCTTCAAGTAATACACCGAAGTGAAGCGATGCGGCTTCAAGTGGTACGTCAAGGACACAAGCGCAATACGTCCAGTCCTGGTCACCGGTCAACCCACGATTCGTCATGTTATCGAACTGTACCGGGTCACCGTGGACGTCATCGACACGAAACCAGATGGCTGCCCTTTCGACTGCTTCCGTTCGCAGAAAACCTGCGACCATGATTCGCTTCTCCCGATAAGCAGTTGCTTGTATGCTTTGCATCATCGTACCGAACATGCCTGCTTCTTCCGTGTCAGACGTAAAACTGATTTTTCCAGAGCTACGTCCTTGATGGACGATCTCTGAATCGGTCTTAAGCGTGTAAGATCCGGCATGACTACCGCTTAAGAACCAACCTTCTACATGCTGTTCTTCCATTTGAATCATCTCCTTATTCGTCATTAGTTCCATCAGCTTTACATATTTTCGTGGAGGTAAATGATATAACCCTTTGAACGCCCGCGTATAGGCTTCTTGTGACTGATACCCACACATCAATGCAACTTCGAGCAAGTCGACGCCGTCTCTTAAAAGAGTGGCGCTGACCGACAAACGACGTAAACGGACATATTCCCCAAGTGTCTGACCGACTTGCCGTTTGAAGAGTCGTCCGAAATGAAAAGTGGAGTAGTGATGGCGCTCTGCTAGTTGTTCCACCAGCCAATCATCAAATAGATGTGTTTCGATATCTTTAAGGATGACATCAATGGCAGTCATCGTTCAGGTAATTCCGAGCGCTTCGTAGAAGGCGAGTACATCTGACTATGCAATATTTCCGCTACAATGGACGTCAATAAATCGAGAATCATCGGCAGGACTCCTTTTCTGTTTTATTTACTTCTTTATTATAGATCCGAGCTGGAAACGTTTTTGATAATAATTGCTATCTTCTGGGGAAAATCAGTTCAAAACAGAATAAGTTATCGTAAAATAAAACATACATTAGGCAGCAGAACTTAAAGGAGGAATACGACATGATCGGAATCAGCATCGCCACCAGATGGGAGTTCGACGCGACACTTGCGTATTTTCATGTCTCACCTGAAGAAAAAATCAGCTATCCGTATGGTGAATACTTTACGCGTGAGATGAACGGGAAGACACTTCTGTTTTACAGCACAGGCGTTCGAAAAGTAAATGGCATCGGAGCGAATCAATATATGATCCTCCGTTTCTCTTTGACGAAGGTCATCGTTGCCGGAACGTGTGCCGGGATTGACCCGAGGTACGACGTACTCGATATCATCGTTCCGGATCGTGCGGTTCAATATGATTGTACGGTCAAAGAGATTGAACCACTGATCAAGCCCTCGTTCGCCGTCGATCTCGATGTATCGAAGTATGGTAACGACTTTCATCTCGGAACGATCGGAACGGCAGACCGTGCTGTCGTCCTGTGGCGAGACTATATCGAACTGCGGGATAACGGATTGACGATTGCCGATACGGAAGCGGGGGCTATCGCGTACATCTGTCAGAAAAACGCCGTCGAATGTATCATCATCAAAGGTATCTCCGATTTTCCGACCGAAGAGAAGGAAGAAAATGCTGTCGAAGCAAACATCGAACAGATGCGGATCTATATCGAAAATACGCCGAAAGTCATGCAACGGATCTTTGACGAGTATGTGTTCAGATTTCTGACATAATTCTTAAATTAAGAACATCTTTTACATTCTTCCAAATCAGTTGCGACAATATCGATGAAAGTGAGTTGATCGACGGCGTCAAACCGGGCGTACTGGACGTATGTACCATTGTCGAACAACCGAAATGAATTTTTTCGGCGCGACTCGCATTGAGGAGTAACGTATAACTTTTTGCTCATCGTGGAATCAATTTGGCTTTTGAAGAGACGACGGACCGCTTGTCTGCCTGATGAAGTGCTAAATAATTAATGAGCCACGTTGTGCAACTAACTTGTTCAATGTAAAGAACAAATCACGTTTCATAAGGCAGCTACTTTTGTATAACGCTTACATATTAATGTAGCGACATAACTTAATATGTCACATGGATGAATCCTGTACATACTACAGCATACTTTTTTGAGGATAATAAGGAAACTAGGGACACGATATACATGTCCCTAGGCGTATCGTCAAGCTTCATTGATGGGTTGAACGAATGACCGATTGGCTGTGATATACGTATCATGAGCCGTTTTCAAGCGTGGTGTTCCTTTTGATGACAGCACGATCTTTTCAATTGGAAGAATGGCATCTGGTGTATTTTTCGTTGGCAGTTCATTTTTAAAGTCACGATCGGTGTACTGTTTACATGTCTTCAAAATCCGAACTGCTTCCGGCGGCACAGTCAGATAGGTTTCGTCATCGATTACAGGCGGAAGATGGACGTATTTTTTGTTTGCCGTGACGTAAGCCCCGTCAGTGGTGACGAGTCGTGGTGTGCCAGCGATCGTCAGCTGTAAATCACTAATCGTCAGCAATTGACCGACTTCGAGAGGGCTCTGCTTGCGCTCGAAGTCGAGGTCATCATACAAGAAAGCTTTCTCGAGTACAACGACTTGTGTCGGTACTTCGACATGATACTTCGTCGCGTCGATTTTCTGTAACGGTGATTTTTGTTCCTCGGGACGAAATTCGACTTTGAGTTGCTGATAATGCAAATGCATCCCGTCGACACTACTCGGTAATGTCATTCGCACGACGAACGGATGATAGTCGTCATGGATCAGCATCAATTGGAATGGATGTGAATGTCGTTCGAGTGCTTCTGTCGGAATGAATAATTCAGTTCCTTCGATATGGAACGGAACGGCGGTTTCCGTTGCTTCATCGTTAGGCGTGATTAAGAGAACTTGATCGACCGAAGCCGTGTCGTTTTTGAGTAATTGTACGACTTCATAGAAGACACCATCAACGAGACGCGTGCCTGCATACGTAGCAAAGAATGGCTCAAGGACAGGTCCGAGATGGTGCAACGATTCCGGCATCCGGTAATAGAGACGGTTCTCCGATACATATCGCCGCGCTTTATGTTTTTGGACGAGCAGCGTGATGAAGGCGACGAAGCTGTCGTAATCTTCTTGCTGAAGTAAGGCATACTGTTTTTGGAAGATTTCATCGAAAATGAAATCCGCTGGGTTTGCATTATGGCGTTCAAAGATTGCAATCATCTCGCGGAACAGGTCGAAAAAGGTCTGCTGTTGTGGATGCTCAAGGAAACGTTTGTTGTTGAACAGTCGGGAGAGGAAGTCCATCTCGATCAAGCGACTCAAAGCGTGCGTTTTAGCGACTGCCGGAATATCAAGTTCGAGCGTTTTCTCAAGCACTTGTAAATTAAAGGCCGTCTTCTCGAAAATACTTGTTTGTCCGACAAGCGAATCATTCATCGCGAATCGGTTGACGTGATAGACCGGTGCAGGGTTCATCGAAGCCGTTTGACATTTTGAGATGGCTTCAAAGAAGAAGAGTTTATCTTCACCGAACTTCATTGGGCTGAACCGGATGTTATGCTCAATCAAGACGGAGCGCTTCAGGATTTTTCCTGGAGGTCCAACCGCGCGGAATATTTTGTCGATTTCATACGGGACAAGCTGATTAGCTGTCGTAAACGATGCGAAGCGACCGACCTTTTGAATCGACGTGTCGGTATGTTTGATCGTTTGACCGAATGCGATATCGGCGTCGTTCGAAGCGGCTTGTGCGACGAGTTGAGGGAATCCGACAGAATCAAGGCGATCATCAGCATCTAAGAAAGTGACGTATGTACCTGTTGCTTCTTCGATTCCGACGTTTCGCGGTTGGGCAGGACTTCCCGTATTTTCAGGAAGTTCGATGATGCGAATGAAATCCATCGCTTTTGCAGCCGTATGGAGAATCGATAACGAGTCATCCGTTGATCCGTCATCAACAAAAATCGCTTCGATCGTTGAGTGATCGAGTGTGAGTGCCTGAATCGACTCGATACAAGTCGATAAGTAAGCGGCCTTATTGTATACAGGAATGATGATTGACAAGTTTTTTTCCAACAGTAGTTCCCACCTTAAACAAAATATTAAAAAAAATACCATCTGAACTGTACCATAAAACGGATAGATGCATGAGAGAGAATGGCGAGAAAATACAAAAAAAGGTCGATGACTCCATCAAAAATGAGGGTCATCGACCTTTTACACAGTAGGTGAACCAATAAAAAATCAGCCTTGACTGCTTGGAATTATTTAATCCCAATATTCTCAAGGTATTTTTTTTCAGAGGAATCGATTTTATTTGAGATTTGTTTCGTGTATGTCTTTCGCGTGTAAGTTGATCCGTTTTTTTGATAAACGGCTCTCTCTTGTGCAGATGATTGGTCGTAATAAATTTCAATTAAATCTTGATCCTCATAGACGATGACTCCCGTTTCACCTGCATTTCGCTTTAGTTGCCGTTTGATTTGCGGCTTCTTCAAATACTGGTTTTCAGATTTGATGACTTGATTGATGGCTGCATCATATTTCTGTTTTGCTTTTTCACTAGTCGTATTTCCGTCTTGGTCGTAATCGCTACATCCCGCTAGGCAGATTACCGAAAAGAGCAGTAAAGATAACAGTTTCATTTTCAAATGCGAACACCTCCGATGTACACTTTTTGTATTAAAGATAGTGTACATCAAGGCAGTACTTCATATGTAGCGCACTTGAGAAAAAGGGAAGTCTTTCATGGTGATCACATTATAGTTCGATGGCATCGATGACGCCTTCGGGGTATTCCCAGACGTTTCCTTCAATGAGACATTGATGGTAGCAGTTCGGACAAGCGACTTCCGAAGAGAAGTCATACTGGATTTCAACGACTAAGCGGCGCACTTCGTACGATACACTATGTAAATCTTCAATGAGAACTTCATCCCTTGAATTTCTCGCGATAACGCCGACATTTGAATTTCGAATAATGACTGATGACCGTATCCATTCGATTCAACTCCTAAATAAAGAATTAGTACCGTACACTTTATAGTGATAACGCTTACATATAGGTGTTTAAAAGTTGAATTGTAATCATAATAGAATATATCAACTGAATTGGATTTTGATATATAGAGATCTCGAAGAAGGACTTTAAAAGGAATTACCCGTACTTATACATCCGTTCAATCCAATTGAGGCATATTTTTCGTCTAGATCAGTAAAAAGTGCCTTAAGATATAAGTTGAAACCACCATATCATTACAGCTTTTAAGAGAGGTAAAAATCATGTTAGAACTAGAAGTGTTATATATTGAGAAAAATGCAAATAATGAGTTGGATATCAACTATTTTGATCCAAAAAATGAACTATTAATCTTTATGTTTCAAAGGATGTTGAAAAAATTAAAGGTACAATTTCCGAAATACAGTTCGCTTTATGTTATTTTTTATGAAGGTTTAACAGAAGAAGAAAAACTAAAAATCAGAAGTGAAAATGGTGAAGGACGCGAATATTATTTTAAAGAAACTAAGATGGAGGAATTAAAGTCAAAAAAGAATTTAGATTTTTTAAAAGAAACGTTGAGTACTCTATTAGAAGGAATTAGACATTCAATACTCCGAGAATGTATAACCGATGATGAATTAAATAAAATGGAAAATTATGTGTATGAACAGAACTTTATATTCGTACAGAACATAGGCAGGAAAAATAACAAAACGAAAACAATGAGAGCTACTCTAAAAGCAAAATTGACACCTGTTAACCTAAATTTGTTTCTAGTGATTACTGATATGAAGTCTCGGAAAAGCCTATATGATGGATGTATATTTGAATTACCGCAATCAGTCATTATACCGTTAAGAAGTATATTGAACCCTATCTCTTTATATGGATATGAATTGTATTGGGAAAATGAGAATACGATCGACATCATCATAAACACAGTGGGAGATAGATTACGAACCAAAATTTATCGGAAGAATGATGACTCTGTTTTGGTTAAGCAACAAAAAATAAAGGCTTAAAGAAAGCATTATTTTTTATCGAGTGATTGCGACATAGAGTCGCTCTTAACATGCAATTCTTTTCTTCTGCTCACTAGATGCTACACTTAGACCAACTATTACATGTAAAAGGATGATGTGGATGTGGAAGGCACTATTATTTAATTCTGTTTGGATGGGCATCACAATACCAATTCTTTTGAGTATTACTTTTACAATTTTACACCCTCTATTCGTTTCTGGTAATAATGGTGTTCTCATGATTGTCGTTACTTTAATCATTGGCATAATCGATGTTTACCTAGCAATTCGGATTTGGACATGGATCGAAGAAAAGTCCTACAAACGAAAACGATACATGTGAGTGCAGCCTAACGGATGAACACTTTAAAAAGTCGCTTTATCTTTTTTCTTTGCCATTAGTCTGTTTTTTCTTTTTGGAGGCTGATAATTCGCTTCAAGTTGACCGCGATGATCGCCATCACGCTCTGCAATGTCATGCCTTTTAGGTCTGACGTTTTGTTTCGCGCCAAACCATACGTATTCTTCAGTTGATTGTTCTTGGATTCAATCGCGTATCGTTTACGACGATACGTTTTGAATTCGTCAGTCTGTTCGTACTCAAGCTGATCGCTGTGCTCCCTTGACTTCAACGATACGCTATACGTTTTAGATTTTGCCCCATCTTTATAACATCCTTCGCGCAACGGACAACATTTACATAGTACGATATCGAAAAAGTGTGTCTCTTGTTGACTTGCACCTACATTCTTTTTGCCTGTTCGAGACTTTCGGACGGCCATGTGCCCGGCAGGGCAGACGTAGCGGTTTGCATCTTTATTATAGGTGAACCCCTCAGCTCGATTCGTGGAGACAGAAAAGACCCGTGGATTCAATGGAGCGACGAGCTTACATCCTTGCGAAGCGACAGAAACTAGGTTCTCACGACTAGAATAGGCAGAGTCACCCACAATGTAGTCGAACTCGGCGCCAGCTATATGGCTCTTCTCAACCAGGCTGGTCAGTTGAATGCCATCTGCCGCTTCGTCGGACGTCACGATAACAGCTGTGATCACGCCATCCTCGGTCATTGCGAGATGATGTTTGTAACCAAAGAACGAGGAGTCAGCGCTTTTATGCCCGGTCCGGGCATTCTTGTCCCTTGATACCCGCAACTCGAAGTGTGCATCCTCCGTCAGTTCACGGACACGGTTCACCCGAGCCCGAATGTGCTCCCGTGATATCAATTCAGGCATTTCGGATTCAACAGTTTCAGCTACAGCGAGCGCATACGCCAAGAGTTGGTCGATATCTGCTTCATCCACTTTCTCTGGGAAACGTCCTTTCGTGTTGTCATTTTCTTGATAACATGCCTGCCGAAGCCGTTTCGCCTCTTCGATGACAACCTGCTTAATCGGTTTTTGTCCGTATCGAGCACGAGAATGGGTCGAATCAACAATCAACGTCCGACTATTTAGAACGCCCATCTCTTTCGCGATCCGTACTGTGTACGCAATCAACTGATCGAGTAGCTCGTCATTATCCATACGCTGACGCCGGAATTTTGTGAGCGATGAAGGATTAATGACATCCTCCTCCGGTGCCAAATCCAAAAAATATTTATAGGCAAGATCAGTTTTCGCCCGTCTGACGAGGTCGACATCGGACAGGTTTGAGTAGGCTTTCAGAAATAGATATTTAAACATCCGAACGGGATGGACCGCCATCCGTCCGTTATCATGGCAATACGTGTCCGCGAGCAATTCTGTAATGAAATCAAAAGAGACGAGGTCGTGAATGAGACGTAACTCATCATCCGCGGGGATTAACAAATCATAGAGAGCCCGATAAGGGCTCGGCGGCATATTCGGCAGGTCGGGCATCATCGAAATCGCCTCCAAATGTATTGATTTCAGCCAGTATAGTCTGGAATGGCATTCATGTACAGTAACCTCGTAGCAAAAGGCTGGTCGATCGAAAAATAAGAACAGAGGAGCATAGATCCCTTCGGGACGACGCTCCTCTGTTTAAAATTATATGAGGTTTTTCAGTGCCTTCGTATTGAACCGGAGTCATTTTTGTCGTTTTCAGATGTCACGATACCCTCCACAAGGAAAAAATAAAAAATCCCAAAATTGTATTATGAAATATATAATATATGGTAGAAGATATTTATTGAAAATGACATTTTTTAATGTCATGAAATGAGGATATAAAAATATGAATTACATAGAACACTTAGAAGCCCATTGTGGTGAAAGTACTGGTCACCTTGAGATGGAAGAATTACAAGATCATGCGATTCAATTGTTGCAGTTTCAAAATGCACCGTTTGCGAATGCGAATACCGTGACATCACTTGGATTATTGCATCACCCATTGCAATTCGAGAACGGTGCCATCGTCCATCAAGAAGTGATGATATCCGTCATGCAACCAGATGCCGAGTCGGATTTGATTGAATTGGTTTATCGCTTGACGCTAGAAGCATTGAAAACTGGACACGCATATGATTTAGGCGAGTACTTACCAATGCCGGATGGGTTGTTATCGAAGTACGGCTTCGCTGCCCTATATGTGACGATACCGTTCTACTTTGAAGAATCATTTCAAGTCTATAAAGGGAACGCAGCGTTCGGGGAACCGGAGGCGGCGTTACCCGTCTGGTTCGTACCGATCTTTGCTTCGGAAGTCGCATACATCGGACAATACGGTACTGAGGAATTTAATGAGATGATGTATGAAACTGAGATGCAGCTACTTAATTTAAAGCGACATCCGCTTGTGGGAGACGATGAAGCGATCGAAGCATTGAACGCTAAGAGACAACTCTTCGTTCTCGAGTGTGAAATCACGGATGCGTTTTTTAAAGACGAGATCCAACGACCGTTAGTACTAAATGGACCGTTAGCGAAGGCGTATCACATGAGTGTTGAATCGGGAGAACAGGGCGATACAGATCAAAATGAAACTTTTCTGTTTGATTTTCTAAATCATCAAAATCGTTTTCCGATCTACGCGACCTTTTTTGCTTTTGAAGAGGAAGACCAAGACAACAAAGCATTCTTCACGAAGCATCATATGTCGTTCACTTCACATGTCTTGTCTAGACAAAAACAAACGAACGGATGGTTACGAGGAAAACGAACATCGACAAGGGAGAGTCATTACTTCACGATCAAGATTGAAGATACTAAGATGCTCGAACTCATCCTTGAGCACGCTTGTGGAGCCGGAATGATGAACGAACTGTTCATGTTTTCGTATTCCGATCATCTGTCAATTCAACAAGAGGTCGAAACGACGTACCGAAAAACACGTGTCTTAGAAGATCGATTCGTTTATCCGGAGGATACGACCGTCGTGATTGTCGGTCATGATGGTGAAATGCTTTATCTGCTCTCGAACGAAGAACATTTCGCATATGATCTTCGGACGGACTGGGCGAAACGACTGCGACAACAGTTACCAAGCGATACGGTGATTCGCCAGCTGAATGGAGAATTGTTCGCAGACCTATAAGAAATGGAGGAGCGGCATGCAACTCATCAAACCAATTAACGACCAGAATCATTTTTGGCTGTTTGAGAAGGATGGACGGACACTCTACACCTTTCATGGCATCATGGGAGAGCGGTTAGAAGAACCAATGAGCCAGCAAAAGTTCTCGCGCTTTTTTAATCTGGATGCCTACATTCGAGAACTCGTAGCTGAGAAAGAAAAGGACGGATACTCGGTCGTTCAAGAAGCGGATTACCACGAAGTTGTCGTCGAGATCTTTTGTCAGGATACAGAGTATGACGTCATCTTTGAGCATCGTTCGAGCATTGAAGAAGACCTCAATGGATTTCTTTTTCAAATCGGCAACGGGTATTTTTTTGAAGATGAATTTGGTCCAGAAGCGATCGAATTTGTCCTTCATATCTTGGAGCCGTCTTATATCGTTGAACCCGTCATTGATTATTTTAAGGAGCAGTTTAATCTGAAGAAAATCCGAATGGGGCAGGCAAAAGTTCATTATGGCAGACGATTGACCGGGCTTTATCCCACAGGAAAGAATTTTAACCGGAAAAATTGAACGATGACGACACAGATAGGAGGAACAGTATGAACGAACTGACAATCGACGAATACTCTTTTCAGTCGAAGAGTATCCAACGTATGCTTCAGACATCCGAAATCAACGTGCTCAATCAATTACAAACCATCTACGAAATCATGTGTTATGACCATACAGTAGGTAGTTTTACCAGTGAATTGACGGAGGAGGTATTGTATGGCACGCTAGTTCGCTTCAATCATTTTCCTTTATATATCACGACTAATTTTGATGAGATTCGAGAAGATGAAATGGACCTCTTAGAGCGTTTAAAATTGCGCCCATTCGTTTGCCACGAACATCCCCGGTACGAAGGCGATCATCGGTATACCAGTTTTTATTGCTGTATCGAAGTGTTGGATGCGAATGATCTGCGTTTCGTTTTAGAAGAGTCCTTTTTTCGAGCTGCTTATAGTGAAACGTTCCTCATCACGTTCGCACGACCTACGTTTGAGTTGAAGACTTCTGGGATATGGATCTTTAAAGAAGCGAAATACACGCATGTAGTTGATGCACGTGATGGATTACCGTTCATCCTTCCGTCGCATGATGCGCTCGGTTTCATGTGGTTTTCGAATGGAGATGCCTTTCAAACCGTCGATCAACTAAAAGCGATTTTACCAACGGATTATCAGATTGATCATTTACTAAATACCTACGATTAATTCAATTGAAGATAAAGGGAGTCATACAGAATGACATATCAAAGTGGATTACCTGGCGTTACGGAAGAGAGACTACAAGAAGTAGAGGCAGTACTCGGCTTCGAGCTTCCGAAAGAACTACGAAACTGCTACAAGCGCGAAAACAAGTTCAATGTCGGTGAATGGGAGTTTCATCCGATCAAGGACGAGAAGTATATCAAGCGAACATGGGACGACCTTGTTCGTATCAATTTGACAGATGCAGAAGAGTATCCAGAAGGGTTCTTGCGGATTGCGGCGGACGGAACAGGTGACGAACTCGGATATCAGTTACCGGACACAGAGACGATCGTCTTGTGGGACCACGAAGAACAAGAACTATTTCCGGTAGCACCGACGTTGAATGCGTTCGTTGAAAAGGAACAACAAATGGAACAGAGTGCGGAACAAGCAGAAGACTTCTTACAGACAGTTCTCGAGACGGGTGCTGTCTATGGTCTATCGAAGTTGGAACAGTCGGGTTGGGCGTACTGTCCGTCGAATCAAGAGGAAACGGACGTCCTATTATTCTTTTCGACGGATGCGGCGGCAAAAGCACTGCAGACGAAGGAATGGGCGAACTATCATCTGATTCGCTTAGACCTGGATTTGTACATGAATGGCTGGTTACCGAACATGATTAACGACGGACTGTATTGTGGCTTGAACTGGGGACCGGAGCTCGTCGGACTTGAGCTAGATCCAGAAGATGTCCTAGCAGATCTGGAGAGTTAACATGATTCAGACACTCAGTAAACAGGTGGATGGCATTACGTACTTTTGGTACTTGTATCGTGATGGTCGAATCATCCAAATCTATCACGGTGTCACCGAGCAATGGAAGCTTGATCAAGATGTCAGCGATGAGAAGGAAGAACAGTACTCGACGAGGCGTCAAGCGAAACGACGGATGGAGGAACTAATTGCTGAAAAGCAAGCGGAAGGATACAAGCAGGATGATATTTACGGGATACAACCTGGACGAGAGGAACGCGAGAAGTTTCGACGACGGACGTCCTGGTTCGCCTATCTTCTGGTGGGACTAGGTCTGTTTCAGTTCGTGACACCGTTCTCTGTCTTACCAATTGTAGTATTTGGAATGGGTATTCCCTTGATGTTTTTAGCTTTTCTCGGTAAAGGTTATCTTCCTACATGGCTTCGAATTGTCTGCTTCATTAGTTACTTTTTCATGCACGTGATTCATCAGCAGGAATCGTATATCCCGTATCTTTTCCCGATTCTTTCGATAGGCACGGGAATACTATTATGGTTTCATCTTCGAAAAACGAGACAACAAATGAAAGTGGAGTAATGACATTTTTAAAAGGAGATGAAACATGTTACTTCTAGATAAGTTACTACAAGATCCTGCCGTTTCTGAGGTACCACGTTTACATAGTGCTCTTCTTGCGAAAGATCGCGGTTTGCGAAAAGCGTGGTTAGTACATATGGAGAGGTTCATTGAAAAAGCGAATACATGGAACTTCGAGCGACAGCGGATGTTTGTGAGTTGGTTATTGTCTACCTGTGAAGGAGAGACAGAAGCTTCGTTCCTATTGATTCATCCGCTAAAAGAACGTCTTCTAAAACCGACTTTGAAGAAGTGGATGAAAGAGATGCCGGATGACGTCCGACCGTATCGTTGGTATGGTCTTTTCTTTGATGAAGATGACCGTTACATCTACTTACAAGAAGCGATTACGCGAGGGGGAAGACAGGAGCAGTTAGCAATTGAGAAGATGATTGATCATCACTTGTATGGACTTTGGTATTCTTTCCACCATCTCAATGAAGACTTGTATTTAGGAGAAATAGAAGAGGATGCAGCAACCTTAACAGAGACTTGGTTGTTAATCGAGCAACTCGAAGATGCGGTTTTGAAATCGGAATGTATTAACGAATGGCAGAAAATGAATCAAACCTTAACGGATTGGGTTCGTTTCCGGCAAGAGCAAACCACCGGATTCATGGAGTGGCGTCTGCAACAAGAATCAAAGGATTGAGTTTGATTAATCCCATGACATTAGCAAGTTGGAAATGTCCTCTCCGTTATATTTAAGAAAGAGGTATACACCATGAAAAAACTAGGCACGTTTACAAGTCACAAAGGGAATTTGATTGTCTCGGATCCTGCTTTCCTTGAGCCGGATATAGAATACAACGTGACAATTCCAGTTGAACAAGGTTCGATTTGGACGGTCTTCTATGACGAAGATGAGTTCGAATCAATCAATTTGCTTTACCTAACAATGAATGAAGAAACGAAGATGGATCCATCCGATTTCGAGCCGTTATCCGATCTAGTCGTCGTCGATTCAGCGCAGCTCGTCATCATGAACACAGCGGATTACGGGAGACGGGAAGCCATTGATTGGGAGATTCGAAATACGCTAGAGTTCGACGAAGAAATCGACCCGTTCTATATCGCAATCTCAGATGAAATGATGGAAGACGAGATCTTCCTGTTTCCGTTCGGTGTCGCCGTTCAGTTAATGGGGGATGGACACTATGAAGTCCTCGTCCGACGAGAAGACGAGAACGTGACAGGGATCGCGATCGTCCTTGGGGAACATGAGGCTTTTGAAGAACACGATGACGAGGAAGACGTGTCACTAGAAGACGTTGAAATGCCGCTCATCAAGAAAGAAAGACATCCATCAGGATCTGATGATAGGTTTCTGGCGAATGTGCTAGCTTCCATGGAGAGATTCTATGGAAAAGACCACAAAAAACTAAAGTACAGCATTCTAATCGAGGGGCAAAAGGTAAGGCATGAGCTTTGTTTGTATGATCGCTTACCAAAAATTCAAAGCTACCGAGTGTCCGTTGAGAGTCCTTGTCCGGAAGCCCGTATTCAAGCATTCGAGACCGATCATTTCGCGATTCCGGAGTGGTATAAAAATATTTTGCGAGTCTGTAACGGGGTACGTTTTACCGAAGAGTTGAACTTATACGGTATACCGCTGGCGAGCTGGAACGGGTTATCGCATGAGATCCAAGACAATCTTTCGGTTAGTCTTGATGAATACGCGTTAACCGAGTTCGATGCGATCCGCGACAAATACTTCTTTTTTGGTTCGTCGTTTAGACAGGACGAATACTATGCAGTATTAAAAGAGCGTCCAGACGAAGCTGTCTATTGCTTCGACTATAGAACGTTAAAACTCAAACCGAAGGCAACGACTTTCCAAGATATCGTCCGTGATGCGTGGCGCGCGTGTAATCTGAAAGCACTCCATAAAAGAATGTGAGGATAATCTCATGAAAATAATCTATTCCCATGAAGACTTACTCGCTCTCGAAGATCCCTTTGAATATGAGGTAGGATTGCCGATCCGCATCAGAGAACTGCCGGCTTCCGTCATCGAAGAGGAGATTCCGGATAGCCGCGAACATTTGGATCGTCTTCTAAAAGATGGTTATACATTGGTCATTCAGAAACCGCGAATTCCAACCCTGCCCGTATTCGCAGGGTTATCCTTGATAGCGGAGAATACGACTATGAAATTGTATATTTACCAGGCAAATCATTGTGAGGATGCGTTATGGGATGTTCTGTCCAAAAATGAATACGATCGGTACTGGGCTTATTTTTTATTGAAAAAAATCGAAGGTGTCAGATTCGAATTGCCTTATACGCAACCATTACAACACTTACTCAGACTCACTCATCTTGGTACGAATCAACTCGTGTATCTACAGTTTGAAACGTATCGAAGCGTGACGTGTCAGTGGGATTGAAAAAAGGAGATTCTTCATGAAAATGTATATCGAAGAGCATATCGATGCGACACGCGTCTACCCTTGGCTTGCGGATGCGAGTTCATCGATTCGTTGTCTATGCGTAGTCGGTGAAATGCTTTTGTTTCCAGAAGACATCGTCCAATTCAAACAAATCAGTAGTGAGATGTTCCGTGATGAGCTAAAGCAAAAGCATGCATTGAGTACCTATCGCTTTTATATAGTAGTGTGTGTCGGAAATGAGTTTCAGTCCAAAAGAATCTTTGATTATTACAAGCTGTGGCGTTTGCTCGAACGAGAAGAGATGCTCGAGGGCTTCACCTCCCGAATGGAAGTAGCGGTTAAAGTGGGCAAAGAACCGTACTACGTTGGGATTGCTGAATTTGGTATCGAACAGCTCTCGACAGCTATCGAGATGATTAGTGATTCTCCAGCTATGTATATCATTATTTGTGCGAATCATGATCGACCGTCACACTGTCAGGAGTTACTTGATCAGGTGCTCGACATCGGCTTAACAGAAAGTGGAGGTTTGCCAGTCGTCGAGATGGTCACGACACTGACCGCACAAGGTTATGCCGTCTGCACGTGGGGAAGTTCGAGTGAAGAACAGGAACTACAGTGTTTTTATACGGCAGCCTTCTTATAACAATGTAGAAAGAAGGAATTCGATGAGTCTGCGTGGCGTATCGTTTGAAATTCCGAATGAACCGGGACGTGTCTTGCTCGACATATTAAGTGCGATTGAGATGAAGGCGTATGATTGGTTTCTTCGTAACTTTGATTTTCCGATCCAAACCATGGATGGGGAGTTGTATGACAGTTTAGAAGAGTTTTCAATCGATCGGATAGCGACAGGACATGAACTAGCGAAATGGCTAAGGGGAACAAGCAATTACCTAATCTTTGCTGAATTGTTTGCATTTCAAGGTGGTCAGACTGAAGAAGTGGGAACGACGTATGAGTGGTTTCAGGAAAGCAATTGTCAAATCGCGATTTTGGTGTATGACTGCACATACGTAGATATCTATTGTAAGGAGAAGCACGTATCTGAAGCGTTTTATGAGAATGCGATGAAACGTGGGTATACCGGAATCGAGTGGGTGACCGATGATAATGATCCTCGGACTCGTTTGTCGGTATGGGCAGAATAAGACACTGTTCAGACGAACAGATGTAATCTGTAAGCGTTTAAGGTGAGAGCTATGAACTACGAAGTTTTGATAAAAGGAGAGAAAAATCATGAATCAAGAGATGGAAGAGTTCGTTCAAGCGGTCCATCGGACGGTCGTTCAGGATGGTATGGCAGACTATAAGGACATCTATGAAGAAGAAGTCGATCCAAACGTCAATGACTATACGGCCTGCATCGCGTTTTACCAACAGTCGAGCGAAGCGGATCAAAAACGAATGAGACAGATGATGGAACAGACAATCATCGATACGGTTTCCCATGTATTTGGCATCATCGATGGGACTTCAGGACTAAATGGATCTGCGCTTGAAGCGAAACTGGCACTTGTCCGAGTCGACGAAGCAGGAGATCCGGTCGAGACCGTAGAGACAGATGGTGCATTGCAAGATACGTTTTTAGGCTACATAGAAGATCGTGACTTGAACGCATTGTGAAGGAGGGAGCGGGAACAACTCATGATTCTACTGATAAAACAAAACGGCGCGGATATGCTCTACCAAACAATCTATACCGAGGGACGCATCATCGTGCAGCACGAAGGAATCGTTGGAGCATGGGTGAGAGAAGAAGACGTAAAACAGATGCGCGTTTCTCGCTTCAAACGATTAGGTGTACAAATTTTTCAGCTGATCGAGAAGTTTGAACGTCAAGGCTATCGCGAGCTGAACGAGACCGATTATACGGAACTGGTTGTCCAGTTTTCTTATGAAAAGGATCAGGAAGAAACAGCGCTCGAGCGACGTCACATGATGGAAGAAGTAATCAATGATGGTTTGCTTCATACGGGGAACGGCTACTGCGAAGGGGGAGATATTGGTAATGGTACGACGAATATCTTCTACCACGTCCTTGATATCGAGGCAGCCATTACACTAATTTTTGAAGAAATGAAAGCACGCGATGTACAAGACAAACCAAAAATTGCAGTACAAGAAGGAGCAGCATACACCGTTCGATACCCTGAAGGAGCGCCGTTCGATCTGATTGGTGAAGGCAAGCCATGGAGCTGGATTCCGATGACGCAAGCGGAGGATGAGAAGGTATGGCACGTCATTGATCAACAATTGCAATTCGCACCCAGTACGACAGTTTTCCCCTCATACCATGCCCCGAGTCCGTTCATTACATACGAAGTGGATTATGAAAAACGAGAAGAAATCGAGCAGGAGCTAAAGCGTATTCTGACCGAGCTGACTGTTGAAGGAGAACGCGTCATGGCGCTCGATTGGAATCATCAAGGGTATTGGATCGACCCAAGGCGTCCGTTTCTTCGAAATGAAGAAGGAGACTGGATGATTCCAGCAGTTCCAGATGGCGATTACTCCTTTTTCATCGCTCGTGATTTTCGCTGGGGATATCTCGGTCACCCGTGGGAGGGGAGCATCACGTTGTTTGGAGAAGATCTGATTTCTGCGTTCCAAAGAACAAAGATTTTTTCGAATGAAATCCGAAGAGGGTGAGTAAGATGAAAATGACCTTTCAACGAAACGACTGGATTGATCTGTTCCGAGAACTGCTGCCACACGACGATTGGAAAGACCTCGTCCGTCTTCAAGTGAGTCAGCACTCGTATCCGTTTGAAGTAAAGTTACTGGACCGACTACTCAAGCAGAATCCAAATATCGGTGATTTTTCGAATTGGACGGTTCGATCTCACATGATCATGACTGACGCCTCACAGCTTGAAAGATTTCTCGAACATCTTGTCATCGAACAGCAGGAAATAGCGACTGATGCAGAGGTGACGCTTATCATACAAAAACAAGGACAAGGAATCATCCGGGTCACAAACGATTGTGTCTCGATGTATGGAGTCGCATATGAAGAGCTCGATGATGCAGGGACAGAATATGAGAACTTTTTCGATGCGATTTTACCGCATGCTACGTTTCCGGTCGAGGTCGTCTTTTGTGGTCGGGATGTTTTAGAAAACGATGATTCGATTCACGTGATGACGTTGCACGATTCCAATTGGCAAGCGGTGTTGGAAGAACATTTACTGCATTTGCTGAATCGAAAGGAAATGACGTCAGGATTATTTTCGAAAGATGCACGTTCCGCGCAGCAAACGCTTGAGGACTTCATGTCTGAGTTCTCGTTATTGATGCCCTATAACTTCATCGTGACCCGCGATGCAACAGATCGATTTGGCATGCTCGATCACTTTTGTACGAATGGGAAAATTGCACATTTTGGAAATATCGGTGTAGTAAATAAATGATCGTAAACGCATAAGGAAGAAGAAAACGCTGGTCAACGGTGGCGTCGTTTTAGATGGTTTAACCTTGTACTTAGACAATGTCTGCGATGGCATGGATTTTTTCAACCATCATTTCGGAATAGAATTCATTCGACAGGTGGAGTTGACTAAAAATTTTATGAAGGATAGTTCATGAAGCATCTGGAATTGAAAGCTATAACTCATTTAAATATTGATGCTGAAATGAATGCAAAAACTCTTAAATCGTATCTCTCCAAATCTTTTAAGTTTAGAAAAATCTATGTATAAAGCAGAAACAGCCCTTGATTCTCATAAGTTGTTATTTATATAAACGCATTTGGCTTTTATATCTTAATAAAAATAAATCTATATATTCCTTTTGTAAGAATAATACTTTGAAATCATTTTAACATTAAGGAATATTCCATTACCTATAGGGTGATGTACAACATACTTACGACGATAGAAGAATTGTTGGGAAGGAGTAAAAAATGAAAAACGAAGTTACAACGATTCTCTTCGAGTATCTTGCAGGAGAAGGCGACATATTGAATGAACAAGCTATCACTATACAAGAAGCTGAGAAACAATTCTATGAAATCTTAATGAGTGGTAGCAACTTGGTATTAGCAGATGGGAACAGGTTAATAAATAGACGGAAACGATTATGGGGAGTCCTCAAAAAAAGGGTACGAAGAACTTCCTCATGGACTACAAGTAGACCTTCGATGGAATCGGGAAAAAGAACAGGTTGTTTTTCGTATTGTACTTCAGTGTCGTTATGGAACAGGAACAAAAAAACGTTATCCTTCGGATGAAGATTTAATCCGACATAGTCGGCTTTTAAGCTTGCCTTATCTTAATGAGGATGGATTCCAATATGAATCACAGTCAGAAGTTGAACATCCGGATACGTTAAAAAAACAAGTTGAACATGAGCCAAGTAAGAACATAGAGTTAGTTTTCATCCATAATATAGATGTTCGTACAAAGAATAAGAATAAAGAACTGACTCATATATTATACGAAGCAATTCAACGAATGATACCTAAATATGAAGCAATTCTAGAAACTGCTCCTGCTATAACTGAGGAGCAAGCACCAGCTTCAGTTGACCATGTTAAAGGAGGAGTAATAGTGCATCCTAAGAATATGATATTACAAGGTCCACCAGGAACGGGCAAAACCTATCATACGGTCTTATACGCCGTCGCCATCATTGAAGGGAAGTCTATTGATGAAATTCAGAAGGATGGATATCCGGAAGTAAAGAGAAGATACGCAAAATATCGAGACGAGAATCGAATCGCCTTTACGACATTCCACCAGTCATATGGATACGAAGAGTTTATCGAAGGCATCAAACCAGTCGTAGTAGCTGATCAGAACGAGATTGGGTTTAACATCGAGTCTGGTATTTTTAAGGAGTTTTGTGATCTTGCTGCTGACGGACGACGATTTGGTGGATATGACGTTTCAATTGATAGTGAGGCACGTATTTGGAAGGTTTCTCTTGGAGGATCAGGGGGTCATCCGCTCAAGAAAGTTTGCTTTGATAAAGATATCATGCGGATTGGGTGGGATCAATATGGAGAAGAGCCCTTCAAAAGTACGGTCTCCATGAATCCTTCTGAGCGAAGTGTTTTAACATATTTTTACGAAACGATGAAAATGGGCGATATTGTTCTATCATTGAAAGACGAACGGCATATTGATGGTATTGGAATTATTGAAGGGGAAGCCGAGTGGTTGGAAGATGAAGATCACTACAAACGTAGCCGGAAAGTAAACTGGCTTGCTAAACATATCTCACTTGATATACATGAGATGAATATGCGGAAAAATTTGACACGGAAGACCGTGTATCCTTTAGATCGTCTGTCTGTCTCGCAAGTAGAACGCATGCTTGAAAGTGAATACGGTATCTCGAATGTAAACGTTCAAAGCGAAAAACCGTATGTGTTCATCGTCGATGAAATTAACCGCGGGAATATTTCAAAGATTCTAGGAGAATTGATTACGCTCATTGAACCGTCAAAACGACTTGGAGAAATGGAAGAGACGCTTGTTAAGCTCCCATACTCTAAAAAGGAGTTTGGTGTTCCGAGTAACATCTATATTATCGGAACGATGAACACGGCTGATCGTTCTATTGCGTTATTGGACACTGCGTTGCGGAGACGCTTCCAATTCATCGAAATGGCTCCAGATCCGCGGACACTTCGAGGTATTTCTATCAAAGGTGTACATTTAGAATATGTCCTCGATATTATGAATCGCCGGATTGCAGCACTATATGATCGAGATCATATGATCGGTCATGCCTATTTCACGTCACTATCATCTAGTGACGACATAAGTGCATTGCAGCAAATCTTCTTAAAATCAATTATTCCTCTATTGCAAGAGTACTTTTTTGATAATGTTGAAAAAATAAACGCTATATTCGGAAATGATAAGACTTATCCAATTCTCATTCAAGATGTGCCAGCCTTTGGATTGTTCGACTCCTCAATTGATCCAAATGACTTAGAGACAAGCTATCGTATCAATTATGCCATTCTTGCTCAACCTGAGACATATCAAGCGATCTATGGGAATCAATATGCAAACGTATGACGTTATTGAGGTAATGGAATATGAAGACATCATGTGTACAGGACCACGTCGAAATGTCGATAAAAAAACCTTTAAGGAACTAGAAAGTCTCATGCTCGAACTATCGGAAGAGGGGGGGATGGATTAGATTTCTTGACGCTATCTTCAAGGAAAGGTGTCGGAAAAGTGATTCGCGCTAGGAATTATGTTGGTGTCTTACAGATGCCAAGCGGCAGACAACTTCAAATCCTTCCAAAAATTGATGCAACAAACGCAGATGCTCGCACAGCGATGCTTAAAATGCTGAAAACGTTACGTACATTCCCGAGTAAATCTTTTGATGCAACGGAACTGGGAAGCTCGAAAATGCCAATGTTTGAAGTCTACATAAGTCTTTTTCTTCGCGAAGTGTCTAAGGTAGTCAAAAGAGGATTGAAGTCCGACTATCGCACGAAAGAAGAAAATGTACGCTTTTATAAAGGGAAGATGAACTTTGCGCGTCAGCTTACCATCAACCATGTCCATAAAGAACGATTTTATGTTGCGTTTGATGAATACAGCATCGATTGTCCAGAGAATCGAATTCTAAAAAAAACATTGATAAAGGCTATGCTGATAGCATTAGATCCAAGGAATCGTCACGAGGCACGTCGTCTCTTACATCATTTTGATGGTGTTAGGGAGAGTCACACGCTTGATCAAGAGTTCGCGAGTATTACTGAAAATCGAAAGAATGGATATTATACAAATTGCTTAGAATGGTCGCGACTCTTACTAAATGACTTCAACATCTCCAATTTGGTTGGTCATACGCGGACTCAGTCTCTCCTTTTTTCAATGAATCAGTTGTTTGAAAGTTACGTCGGAAGACTCATCGAACGTCATACTGGAGAAGGCTGGGAAGTATCACTTAAGAAGCCGACAAAGTATCTATTCGATAGCGGATCGTTTAGACTCGTTCCAGACATCGTTATGAAGTATATATGTCCTGTCGATAAAATAGCAAAGACACGAATCATTGATATGAAATGGAAGGTTCTTAATCCTAAGGTAAATAATTTGGGGATTTCACAATCAGATATGTATCAGATGTTTGCATATGCTAAGAAGTACGCGAGTAAACAAGTAATTGTCATATATCCACTCGTTGAGAGCTTCGCTGCTGATCAGAGAATATTTCGCTACATGAGTGAGGGTATTGCAGTGTATATTTATCTACTGGATTGTGTAAACGGAGAAAAAGATTTGATGCGATTTCTTGAAGATCCAGAGCGTCAGATATAGTACGTCTTGTATCGATATCCATGATTAGACACTATGAAGTTGTCGAGGGAAGGTTCACAAGGTGTTCAATTGAGTCATCAATTATGAAGAAAAAAAGAATACATAGGATTAGTTAGCGGTGTTATACCGCATCTTATATGCATCAAACCATAGTGATCCAAAAGCAGAGATACTTGATTATCATTTCGTATTAGCTATTGGATATGAGCATACTTCGTATGGTGCTTATTTTGTTATTAATAATCCTGATAATTGTGCAGATAGTAAAGATAATCATTGGTATAAATGGAACACTTACAATTATTATCTGACGATGATTTGTGCTAACTATAATAGCCGTTAATAATAATTTAATAATGAACTGAAATGGAGTGCACCCATCATGAATTCTAATAAAAATCCAGAAGTAACATTAATAGTACTACTAATCATATCTGGTTTTCTATTTTATTTCGGGAATCAGATGACTGTTGCTCCTGGAAGTAGTAGTGGGAATGGTAATTTAGCGATTCTTGCTATGATTGCACTTATTTTCATTATTCCTATTTTTATTTTTTTCTTAATGAATACTCTAAAGAATCTAAGATTAAAATTGGGCTACTTAGGAACTTTGATAATACTTTCTTTGTCGTAGATGATTATTGGATTCTTGTATCAATCAAATGAGTATTCAAAATACAAAAACTTGGTTAAAGAGATAGTATTAGCTAAAGGCGTGACTAAAGATTTGGATTATATAGATAGCATAACCAGTGGCATTTTTTCTCCTTTTATGAATTCACAGTTCTTCAATTTAAATACGTATGTCATGTTTGTCTGTTTCGTGATTTTTGTAAGTAGCATGATTATTTTATATTTTAAAAAAGAAGAACGCGGCGACCGCGGTATTTAAACGATGGTTTCGATCGATGGTAAATCTTAAGACTCAATCTCCGGAAGCTAGAGATTGAGTCTTTCATTTTGAAGGACGAATGAGAGTATTCTAGGAATCGTCTATCATAAATTTATAACGATTCCTTAGCCTAGCTAAATTATCATCTTCTTAAAAAGTCATGGGAAACCCCATTAAATAACTTAATGACAAATAACTTAATGACGTTTGTGTAGAAAAAGGCGTATACATATTTCTATATCGAAATGTATACGTCTTTTTCTACACTCTTTAAATCTATTTTTACGAACATAATCGTTGATAAAATAGGTAGATGAAGAGATGTGTTCCTTGGTTGATTTTCATATTTTGTCAAATAGGATCAATTACTGCACCTGATCAGACAGATACACATGTACGAAAGAACCATAAAAAATAAAAAAATTATATATAATTACTCATATATGTAATCTAGTCACCTTATTTATAGATATCCTGACGGTGCCCAATTTCAAAGATCAAGATGACGACTTTTCAATCTTGAATGTTAGTAATCAGACGGTAATCACCGATGCAATACAGCCATTTGCCAAAGCGATTCGAGTCGAGACCTTTACCATGACGACGCGGATCATCCATCCCGACCAGATTCTTCTTGATCCAGGACATGATGATCCGCGCTTGTGAGGGCTCCATTTTCTTAAGAGATTTTTGAGCCCAATGCTCAAACTCTGCTGTATATGCTGTCATTCTAAATCAAGTTCCTTCATCACGTCGTCGAAAGAGATAGATTCTGATTTTTTACGATATGTTGCCATGAGATCATGGTAGAATTGTAAATCGATTTCTCCTTCGATACGGTCGATGACGATATCGCGAACGAGTGAAGAAATCGTGATGTTATTTGCCTTTGCATATTCTTTTATGAGTCGTGCATCCTGATCATCCAAACGTATGGAAATGGTGCTCATGATTATCATCTCCTCTGTATTATATTGTAATACAGATTAAGCTTTACACATCATGAATGGGAAGAATTTAAAAGTATAAATCATATCTCTCACTACAAGAGTTTAAGTTACAAAATTTGAACAATCACCATCATTGTAGAAATTGTAATGACTGCTAAAGGATAAACAACAACTACTTGTGTTGCATAATAGGAAATTATTATATCCGATTTAGTTTTCCTTAGGCGTAGCTTTACGTTATTTTATTTTTCTGCCTCTACTTCATACCTCTCTAAAAATTCATCAACAGAGACTTTTTCATTTACTTCACTCGTTGATTTACTCGAGGAAATGGTGTGAGATGATCCTTTTAAATCATCTGGACTCGATTGAATTTCAAGCACTAATGTATCACCTAAACCCGTTTCAAGCCCACTCTTGAAGTTAAAAGTTCGTGTTACATAAGCTTCAGCATAATTTCGTTGATTTTCGGAGTACACTTTTACGTTAGAAATTTTATAACTAAATGAATGTAACTGTTGTTTATCCATTTTTGTACTAGATAGAAAAATTAATACAGCCTCGTCGCGTGAAGATAATCTGGATTGATTGGTGTGTGCTAACGGCGTATTGTTTAAAAAATCCGCTTTTTGTTGCTCCAGGACTTTCGTGAAAAAAGTGAAGGCTTGCTCCTTTGAAATGGTGCTTTCAGATTTTTCCTGTGAAATATTAGAAGTCGCTATTGCGTTACTTATCAAAAAACCAGAAGATAGAAGTACACCTAAAGAGAGTGATAATAAAATAGTTTTCTTCAATATCAAAACCTCTTTCTGTTGTATGGATAATGTTACTATATAACAAAAAAAGCCAATAAAGGAAAGGTTGAAAAAGATGGGTAAATCGAATTCTAAGAAAAAGAACAGAAAGAAAATAGTCCTGATATGTTTCGGAACGCTAGCCATCATCGTACTACTCATGCCGATCCTATCACCGGTTCTGTTTACGGATGCTTCGCCGAGAGGTGCTCTAAGACACGAACTTTATAAAGAAGGCTATTTCTATCAAAGTTACTTTGCAATCATTACGGAACAAGATCCGCAAGCGGAGCGTTACAACATGTTTTGGTTTGATTGGAAAAGTGAAACGGGCGGAACTCCTTTTGTCTGTTATTCGAAGAAAGTGAGTGAAGAAAAGTACGCGGTCTCTTGTGGTACAGGTCCATGACCTGATTTTTCGGATAAGAATCTTACATAAGAAAAGTGAATACATCATGCGAAATAGGAGTGCAGGCTGGTGCGATGGATGCGTACATAGTTTTGCACTCCTTTTGTAAAAAAGAAGATATAAAAGAAAAAATCATACATAGAAAATTTTTCAATGAAACTTAATAAAGGAAAATATCGTAATTATTAGTTGTATAATAACTTCATGAAACAAACATATTCAAAGAATACAAGTGTCGGAGGAGACGTTGATGGTGGTACCGTTTCTTGGACTTGGTGTCGGGATGTTCTTGTTGACGTTAGGCATCTATTTCATCCGCTCAAAGCATGCGAAAAAGACACCGTTAGCGGGACACGGGGATAGCGTCGACACGGTAGATTCATTCGTACTCAGTATCATTCTGTCAATTGGCGTCATCCTATTTTGTTCGTTGACCGTCAGACATTACGGTTACATCTGTGTCTTAGGTGGACTGTTCATACTATACACTGTCAGCGCAGCATGGTGAGACCCATAGGAATGTAGAAGGTAAGATAAAAGGAGCACAAATCATGATTCAATTAGTAAAACAAATCGGCGATCGTGTGCATCACATCGTCTTTCACCAAGAGGGGCGCACTTTATTCTGCCGGGAAGGTGTTGCCCAAAAAGAGCAGGCAATCGATAGCGAGGATATGATGGAAACGAATGAAGAGTCCGCAACGAAGCGGATTGTTTTCAAGAATCCGTTCCTCGCTTATCGTTAGAAAAAAACATGGATACGTGAAAAATTAGACGATGGCTACATCCGTTCACCTTTTGCTTTGTATAAAGAAATGGATTTTCGAACCGACAGACGCATCATAAGTTGCGTATTTTAAGCGTTCTATTGATCTTGTTGAGTGGATTACTGACGCTGACAGGTAGCTTACCGATTCCAGGATATGTGACATTCGTTGTTCTGACTCTGTTCTGGCCGCGTGATCTCGAAAGAAAATCAGCACGTGCTCGCTTCTATCGTTGGTCTGGTGGACTCTTCTTATTCGCCTTAGCGGGCTCATCAAAAAACTATCTATCACCAATCAATCTCTCGATTAACGGAGCGGTCTATCTCATCTCAGGATTTATTCTCCTGTTGTATGCGTCAGAACAATTACAGGAACTTGCGACGAAAGGAATCACATATCATGACGAATCAACAAACGAAGGTGATTGAACTCAAGCGCGACAATGGTCAAGCGACCGACTATTGGGTCAGTTACCGGATGGGGCGCACGCTGTATCAGGTATCCGTGCAAGAGCAAGCGGATGGTCAAACGGATGAAGGGGAGGTCGTCAAAGAACGTTTTCCGTTTTATTTCGGGATGAAGAAACGAATGCTTGAGTTAGCGGAAGCGAAAGAAGCACTTGGTTTTCGACCGTTGACTGAAGCGGAGAAAGCAGCGCCCGTCATCGAGGAAGAGGAAGCGCAGCTCGATCCTGCTTTCTTTAAGCCTGCGATCCGATACGCTTGGTTGATGCTCGGTCTCGGCATTCTTCTTTTCCTTCTTCCTTCGCCAATCTTGAACGGACTCGCGTTTGGGCTTGGCTTATACATCTGGTATGAGACGTTCGGACAGCCGGGAATGCCGCGCAGCTATCAAAGATATTTCCACGGGATGCTCGCGGGATTGACGATCTTACAGGTACTATCAGCGTTAGAGTTCGAGCGCGTCGCGCAACCGTACTATGCGACGAATTGTGTGATTTCCGCGATTGTACTAGTGCTGCTCGTCGTTCAGCACCGCTTGAAAGAGACCGATCAAATCGGTCAGGAGGAAAGTATTCGGGTTAGGAAAATGAAAGACATCGATCTCGATCATTTAGATGATTGAACACGAGTAAATAGGAATCGTTGGATGAACGAAAGCAGGCAGAGATTCGCCTGCTTTTTTCTTTGTGTTGAAACAACTCTATTTGTTTAGTAAAATGGGTTCACATTTTACTACTGTTCAGAGGAGTGAGGAAACATGGCAAGTATTCGAGAGGTAGCAAAATTAGCTGGTGTGTCGATTGCGACGGTTTCGCGTGTGTTGAATGCAGATGAAAAGTTATCAGTCAGTCCAGAAACCAGAGATAAGGTGTTGCAGACGGCAAAAAAACTGAACTATAGTCCACGGCAAAAAAAATCGTATAATCAGCGGATTGCGACCGTTGGCTTAGTGACGACAGTCAACGAAATACAAGAAATCGATGATCCTTATTTCAGGTCGATTCGTCGCGGCATCGAAAGTGAAGCGGAACGCCAAAAAGTAAGTGTCAACAAGGTCATTCGTTTATCTGAGAAAAAGGCGGACCTTGAAGGATTAAATCATTTAGGCGCGATTTTAGTACTAGGTACCGTCGCACCAGATATGTTAGAAGTCTTATATCAAAAAAATCCGAACATCATCGTGATTGACGATTCCCAAGCAGATGCGCGGTTTGATGCCGTCTATTCTGACTTTAAAAGTGCGACGATTGCGAGTCTTGAGCACTTTTATGCGCTCGGTCATCGGCAGATCGCGTTCATCGGTGGTCATCGTGTCATCATGAATCAGCACGGCGAGTCGTTCATGAGTGAGGAAGAGGATCGATATCAGACGTACGTCTCTTGGATGAAGCAAAAAGAGTTGTCTGAACATATACACGGGTTGCTCGGAGAATGGAAAACACTCGAAGGACTTCGGTTAGGGGAGCAACTGACTGAACATCAGGATGTCACCGCGGTACTCGTCGCCAGTGATCCGCTGGCAGTCGGTGTGTACCGGGCATTCCAGCGAAACGGTCATCAGATACCGGAAGACATCTCCATCTCGAGCTTTGATGATATCGAAATCGCCGAATTTTTAACACCTTCCTTAACGACAGTGAAGGTCGAAACAGAAGAGCTAGGAAAGTTCGCCATCAAAATGGCTTTGGAACGAATTCGTGGCGAACGTCATCTGCCCATCCGCCTCATGATTCCCGCACAACTGATAAAACGAGAAAGTGTATCTCCTAAAAATTGAAAATAGTGTTGACAAAGTGTTTACTAAACTTTAAGTTATAGATATGTTTAGTAAACGCTTTTTTATTTTGTCCCAAAATGAAAGCGTCATCAATTGAGGGGGTTGGGTTTTGGAACTGATTCATGTTAACGAAACAGAAGGTATATTTCACTTAACAAATCGTCATTACAGCTATATCCTTCGTATCGAAGAAGGACATGTCGTCGCCCAGGAGTATTTTGGTCAGCCAATCAAAACGTATCATGGAGCGCGAAAATACCCACGGATTGATCGATCGTTTTCACCTAACTTTCCGGATGCTACGGATCGATTGTTCTCGCTCGATACGCTCCTGCAAGAGTATCCCGGTTATGGGACGGGGGATTATCGTTCACCAGCGCAACAGATCAAACACGAAGATGGGTCAGATGTAACAGACTTTCGCTATCGCTCATATGAGCGAATCAACGGAAAGCCGAAGCTGGATGGTCTTCCCGCCACCTATATCGAATTGGAGGAAGAGGCGGAGACGCTCGTCTTGATATTAGAAGATGCAAAGGAAGAACTCGAGTTGCATCTAGCATATACCGTCTTTCGGGATCGACCGATCTTATCGCGATCCGTCCAGGTGCATAACGTCGGTACGAAAGCACATGACATCCAAAAACTGATGAGTCTGTCACTGGATCTCCCGTCCCAACAATTAGAATGTCTGACGTTGAATGGTACGTGGGGACGTGAGCGGATGATGGAACGAGAGACGATCACACGAGGCATCAAGGTGTTTGACAGTAAACGTGGTTCGAGTAGTCACCAAATGAATCCGTTTCTCGCGATCGTCTCACCAGAGGCGACGGAGTACAGCGGAGAAGTCGTCGGATTCAGCTTGGTCTATAGCGGGAGTCATCAAATGACGATTGAGAAGGACCCCTATGGACAGACGCGGATTCAACTCGGGATCAATCCATTCGGTTTCCAGTGGCAACTGAATCCAGGTGAATGTTTTCAAACGCCCGAAGTCAACATCTCTTACAGCCAACACGGCATGATGCAAATGTCGCAAGCCTTTCACGCGCTGTATCGCGAGCGCTTGGCACGCGGGAAGTTCCGGGACGCTGATCGACCGGTTCTGATCAATAACTGGGAAGCGACGTACTTTGACTTTGGTGAAACGAAAATCAAGCAAATCATGGAGGAGAGCGCTTCTCTTGGCATCGAATTGTTCGTGCTGGATGACGGCTGGTTCGGACGACGAGATGACGATTACTCCTCACTCGGAGATTGGTTCGAATATCAAGAAAAGATACCGAACGGACTGAAACATCTTGCGGGTCATGCCCATGCTCAAGGGATGCAATTCGGGTTATGGTTCGAGCCGGAAATGATTTCGAAGAATAGCCAACTTTTCAGAGACCATCCGGACTGGACGATTCATATTCCAGGTCGTGGACGATCCAAAGGACGAGACCAGTACGTCCTGGATTTCAGTCGAAAAGAGGTGCGAGACAATATCATCGAACAGATGACAGCTGTACTTGACGCAGTCGAGATTGATTACATCAAATGGGACTTCAATCGGAACGTCACGGAAGTCTTTTCGACCGCGTTGCCGAGCGAGTTGCAAGGCGAACTGCTGCATCGCTATGTGCTCGGACTCTACGAAGTACTAGAGTTCTTGACTGCACGTTATCCGAATATCCTGTTCGAAAGTTGTTCCGGTGGCGGCGGTCGATTTGATCCCGGGATGTTGTATTACATGCCGCAAACATGGACGAGTGACAACACGGACGCCGTCGCGCGTCTGAAGATTCAGCACGGTACGAGCATGGTCTATCCGATCTCGTCGATGGGCGCACACGTCTCTGCGGTCCCGAATCATCAAACGCATCGCAAGACTCGTCTTGCGATGCGAGGTCACGTTGCGATGGCGGGTGTATTCGGATATGAACTTGATGCGACACGGTTGTCGGAACAGGAGAAGGCGATCGTCAAACAGCAAATCGCGTTTTACAAAACGCATCGGCGTACGCTCCAATACGGAACGTTTTATCGGTTGGAGAGTGCGTTCACGAGCAATCATCCAGCTTGGATGTTCGTCTCACAGAAGCAAGACGAGATCATCGTCTGTGATGTCACCATCTTGAGTGAAGCTGCGGCACCGATTCGGACGCTGAAATTGAGCGGTCTCGATCCTCAAGCAATCTACGAATTAGAAGGAGTTCGTTACGGCGGAGATGAGCTCATGTACGTCGGATTATATGTTCCACCAACCGTCAACGGAGATTTTGACAGCCGGTTATATGTCTTGAAAAAAATACAAGAACATTCAGGAGGCAATCATGATGAATAAGTCGATGAAATTAGGAATGGCAGGCATTCTCTCGTCTTCATTATTGTTTGGAGCAGGCTGTACGATGGGAGCGAATTCGGATCAGACCGAGATTGAGTTCTTTTCACAAAAAGTCGAGATGAAAGCAACGTTAGATCAAATCATCAAAGATTTCGAGAAGAAGAATCCCGACATCGATGTGAAACTGACGAGCGTCAGCAATGCCGGTACTGTTTTAAAAACGCGGATTGCTGGTGGTGACGTCCCGGACATCGTTCATACCTATCCACAAAACGCGGATTTCAAAGGGTGGGCAGCAGATGGGAAGTTCGTTGATTTATCGAAGGAGTCGTTTTTAGGAAATCTTAAAGATGGTGCCGCAGAGTCGTATGCTGTTGATGGAAAAGTCTACTCGTTACCGCTGAACTCGAACGCTTGGGGCTTCTTCTATAATAAGACGAAATTCGATGAGCTCGGTCTACAGCCACCAAAAACGTGGGCTGAGATGAAGGAAGTCGTCGCAAAAATCAAAGACGCGGGCGAGACACCATTTGCGAGCGCATTGACGACAGAGGACTCGTGGACAGTGAACGGATATCATCAACTTGCCTGGGCAACGGTCACAGGTGGATTCGAACAAACACAGGATGCACTCAAGAACAGCCCAAAAAATGGCATCAAAGTCGGAGATCCGAACTTTGAAGCAGTCGCGAACGAACTGAGTCTCGTCAGCGGAAATACGCAAAAGAATGCGAACGGTGCTTCGTACAGCGATGCGGTCGCTGTATTTGCGAATCAAGAAGCGTTGATTTTCCCGAACGGCATCTGGGCACTTCCAGTCATCCGGGACCAACAGCCTGATTTCGAAGTCAGTATGTTCGCATACCCGGGAAAACAAGCGGGAGAAGAGATGACGGTCGGAGCAGCCGATTTAGCGTTATCTGTCTCAGCGTCAGGATCGAAAAAAGAGCAGTCAGCTTCGAAGAAGTTCTTGTCGTACTTAACCGAAGGGGACGTCATGCAGAAATACTATGATAAGGATGGCTCGCCAACGTCCGTCAAAGCCGTAAAGGCAGACGGATCCTTCAAAGAAACAAAAGCTGTCTCGGATCTTGTCTTCTCGGATAAACAAATCATCTGGTTGCATTCCGAGTGGCCGTCAGAAGAAGAGTTCTGGCATTTGACGGTGGATTATATGAATAAAGGGGATAAGAAGAAGCTTTCGAATGATCTCAACACGTTCTTCAATGAAATGAAATAATCGAAAGGGAGTTGCCTCCATGAAAGAAAAAGGATTCGTCAACCGCTACTGGCCCTATCTCTTCATTATCGTGCCGCTCTTACTTCAAATTATATTTTTCTTCATTCCCTTGGTTCAAGGTGTCATCTTCAGCTTCACCGACTGGACAGGCTTGACTAGCTCCTATCACTTCATCGGGATTGATAATTATATCTCGATTTTATCAGACACACGTTTCCGGGATAGCATCGGCTTTACGTTACTCTTTACAATCGGTCTCGTCGCTGGTCAAATCGTACTCGGCATCGCGATTGCTAAATTATTGAACCGTAAAATCAAAGGAGTCGGGCTGTTTCGGACAGCCTACTTCTTTCCTGCTGTCATTAGCACCGTCACGCTAGGCTTGATTTTTAAGCAGTTCTTCAACTACGGTCTCGTACCGCTCGGTGAATACTTACAGATTGAATGGCTGTCGCAAAGCTTGATCGCAAACGAAGGAACGGCCTTCTGGGGTCTACTCTTCGTCGCGCTTTGGCAAGGCGTCGCGATTCCTGTCGTCATCTTCTTAGCGAATCTT